>JAHEZH010000223.1 GCA_023251155.1 Flammeovirgaceae bacterium
CAATGCAGCGGCCTGCTGGATACCGTTAAGGAAAAAGGCGTAATCATTTCCCCCATCGTTTGCTTCTCCGACCAATCCGGAGATGTCTTTGCCATCCCATTGTCCTTTGATCGTTCCCCATCCCCGTAAAGGGCCACGATCAAAAGACCAGTTCAGCATTTTGTCAATATTATAATTAGTGCCTTGCTCGGCATTCATTTTTGCCGCGATGAACGTTCCGTAGGGCAACTGTAATTCATAAGAAGGATTCGAATTTAAGTTCGAGAGATATTCAAGCGCCATTTGAGCGCCATTTAGATATTTTTTGTCCTGTGTTTTTAAATAGGCATGATAAAGAATCCAGCCGATCGCACCAGCTGATTCAGGTTCTTTTACTCCGGCTGCATTACCTGTCATTGAAGAAAGGTACCATCCCCGATAGTTCATGTTCGGTACTGCCCATGGAGTGGTTGTTCCCCCCATTTTTTGAACGGCTTCCAGCCATCGATCGGCAATGGTTACAAACTGCGTATTGAAATCAGGTAGCAACGGATATTGAGAGTAAAGTTGATAGAAATAAATATTGGGCATGGTATCGTACCACCAATCACCACCGCTGGTAGCGGAGTAATTGTTCAGGTATACATTCTGTCCGTTGTTCTTGTTGAAAAAATCTTTCACCTTTTCAACCCAGTTCACTCCACTTTGGTTTGACTTATCAATGCCCACTAATGAAGCCCCTACAATAGAGGGAATAATATTGATGGCCTCGGCCTGTGTGGAACTGGAGCCAACGTAGGTTTGCAGGTAAATAGGTTTTAATGAAGGATAGTTGATTCCACTGGATTTAATCCCTACAAGCGGAAAGTACGGGTTGGTATTAGTGAGGTCATATACTAGCTGATCATATTTAATCGCCACCTGTTTCCAGTCACGCATCTCATAAGGGGTCGGCATGTCCGGCATTAGATTAATGCGATTCACGGAAATCTGACCAGTTTGAGAAAAAACAAAAAAGGGTAGAAGAAATGCGGAGAAAGAGAAGAGAGAAGCGAGTATCTTTTGCATAGATGAATGAATTGAGAATGAAAACAAAAAACTCTCCGGCCAGCTTGCGCTGACCGGAAGAGTTTTAACCTGATCAATCAAACTATTATTTTTCCTGGTTGTAGATTCCCTGAATTTGAGAAGCGGTCAATACCTTGTTATACATTCTTAGCTCATCCATAGAACCTTCGAAGTGAGGCAATACCCATGAGATGTTTGGATCCACTTTAGCATTAGGCAACTCCGCACCAATTACAAAATCATAGCGTTCGGTCAATGTGATGAATGTACCGGTGATTGTTTCATTCTTGCTGGCATCCACTCCGTCAATGTAGAATTTCATTTCTCCATTCTTGAACGTAACGGCTATATGGTGCCATTGTTTCAGTGGAATGTTGGTGTTTGCCGCCTGGTCAATATACGCATCCGGTGAAGTCGATTTCTTTACAGTAAGAAATGGGTAACGGTCATCCTGAGTTTGGAACTTGTATCCATTGTAAGAATTCTGCGCCAGGATGTAGTTATCCTTGAAGGTTCCTTTGTTACATCGGTCACCAAATTTAGTACAGTCGGCTGTACCGAGGGAGTCCATTTTAATCCATACCGAAATACTGAGTTCAGTAGGGCCAAACTTGGCGTTGGAAGGAACTTCGATGTGACCACCTTTAGTGAAATGCAATGCTTTGTTAGCCACACCTTTTCTGTCGGCAGACCAGGAAGGTACTGGGCCGCCTAAGCTGGCATGACCTACTGTTAGCGTACCATTCAGTTTATTGGCAGAAGCGTCATTGGCAACGGTACCTGTACCCTCATCAAACTTCCAGTAAGCGAGTAAGTTTTCAGGAGCAATAGCTGCAACTACTTTTGTTTTAAATGTAGCAATAGCAGCCTGTAAAGCCACGTTGGTGTTGTCAACAGCAGTTTGAGTGGCGGAAGCATCATCTACTACGGCTTGTGAAGCGGTCACTGCTGTTTGAAGAATGGCCTTTGAGCCGGTCTGGTACTGACCTTCAATAGTTCCTTCCACAGATACAGAAAGAAGTGTAGTGGCCTCGGTAATGGATGCTTTCAATACCGTTTTGTCAGCTGGTGGAGTTTTGTCCCCATCATCCGAGCAAGAGGCAATCATACCGGCAGTGAATACTGCTGCCAGTAAAAGAAGAATGGAACTTCTGAGTTTAGTTTTCATAATTGTTTGGTTAGAAATTGAATTAAGTGTTTAAAAGTTTAATTGTTTGTTTGTCTGTTTATTTATTGTACTAAAGGATTAGTGTCTATTTCAGATTGAGGGATCAGGAAGTAACGCTTGGTTTCGTAATTGAAAACGTCTGTGCCCAATGCATTTTCCGCGGCGGTTTTTCCATACCTCATCAGATCGAAGTAACGGTGAAACTCAAAGCCTAACTCCACTCTGCGTTCATGACGGATGGCTTCGCGCACATTGGATTGGCTGGAGGCAGCCACATCCGGAAGCAATGCAGCAGGTACTGTTCCATATCCGGCAAGGCCTTTGTCAAAGAGATAGCTTTCACGGGCACGTTTACGCACGAGGTTGAGCGGAATGATTGCATCTGCGGTACGATTTAGTTCATTCAGCGCTTCCGCTTTCATTAACAATACATCGGCATAGCGCATGTACACATAGTTAAGACTTGCATCGCCTTTGGTTCCGGCCGGCACTTCATGCAAGGGTTGCACATGCTTCCTGCCAAGGAAGCCGGTGGATGACCATGCAGGATCAAAATCTTCACCATTCATCCACTTATGTCCTTCACGACCTACCGTATAGTCCAAACGGGGGTCATATACATTAGTAGCCGTTTTTTCAAAAGCGTTCACGAAGTTTGCTGTAGGCTGATTGAAGAAATAGCCATTCTCTACAGCAGGGGAGAAGAACTGATTTAAGAAGCTGCCCAGTGATACTCCTTTAATGTGTTGTATTTCGAAAATAGATTCACTGTTGTTCTGTGTTGAATCAATAAAGTTGTTTTTGTAAACGGGTTGAAGAGCATATAAACCAAGTGCTTCCAGTGAAGTGATGGCATCCAGTGAAGCCTGCCATTTTCCTTCGTATAGATTAGCCTTTGCCAAAAGGCCATATGCAGCGCCTTGTGACGCTTCGCCTACTTTTGAAGGTTTAGGCTTTAATGCAGGGAGGGCTTCTGTTAAATCTTTTTCTATCTGCTGATATACCGTAGCTACTGACGATTTCACCAGACCATTTGCATCCGGACTTAAAACGGGTGTAGTACGCAACGGGATTTCACCATAAATGTTAACAAGATTGAAATACAAGTAAGCGCGAAGGAATTTTGCCTCAGCCAGAATTTCCGCTTTGCGGACGTCATCCATGACAAGGTTATCACTGTAGTATAGAAGAAAGTTGATGCGGGTGATGCCTTCATAGTACTGTCTCCACATCTTATCGAGGTATTCATTACTGCGCGAGTAGTTAAATTCCTCCAGAAATGCTACGTCTGATAAATCACCAGGATTACCTCCCTTTACAGCATCATCAGAGACCACATCCCCAAAAACCCAGATTGCGTTGTTGGTGGAGTTAAAGGAAATGGTATTATAAATGCCTGTGATGGCGAGTTCTGCATGTGCGGCCGTTTTATAAAAGGTACCGGTGCTGTAAGTCCCTTCCAGCTTTTCATCCAGAAAATCATTGCAAGCGCTGAGCGCAACTAAAGTGAAAGTGGCGAAGAGTATAAATATCTTTTTCATGTGTGTGCGGGTTAAAAGGTGATGTTCACTCCAAGGTTGTACGAACGGGCTGCAGGATATGTACCCCAGTCAATACCACTTGCCAGGTCACCAGTGCCTTTCGCATTGTCACTTACGGTCATCTCCGGGTCAAGCCCCTGAAATTTGGTGAACGTGAGCAGGTTGGTGCCGGAGAAATAGATGCGAACATTGGTGAACCCATATTTCTTTAGTGCCTCGGATGGAATGCGATAACCTAACTGTACGTTCTTAAGACGGGTATAGGAGGCATCTTCCAGGAACCGACTGGAGAATAAATTATTGTTACTGGAAGCATCCCATGAAGCGCGGGGGAATTCATTGCTTGTACCCGGGCCTGTCCAATGATTTTCGAAGTAGCGTTCGGTAACATTGAATGGTCTGTAAAATCCTTCGAGATCACGATTGATCACGGAAAACACTTTCTGCCCATATGCTCCCTGAAAGAATAAAGACATGTCCCAGTTTTTGTATCCTAGTGAGATATTTAATCCAGCGGTTACTTTAGGAATAGGGCTTCCGATATGTTTCCGGTCTTTTCCATCAATAACTCCATTGCTATCCTGATCTTTATACATCACATCACCAGGTTGAATATTATCGCCCTGGTAGGCATGGGTGAAGATTTGTGTTGTGTTTTGAAAGATTCCTTCAGCTTCGTAGATGAAGAAAGAACCTACCGGATAGCCTGCTTCTGTTAACGTAAGGTAAGTAGAACCCACTGCTCCTGCCGGAATAGGAGCAGTGTTCAGGCGTACCACTTCGTTATGCAGTGTGGCGGCATTGGCACTCACATTGTATTTGAAATCACCTAATGAATTAGCATGTGTTACCTGTAACTCAAAGCCCGAATTAAGCATGGTTCCATTATTGGTCCATACAAAAGCATTTTGACCGACAGATGCTGCTAACGGCTGGCGCATGAGCATGTCAGATGTCTCTTTTCTGAAGTAGTCGAGCGATACACCCAGTTTGCCATTCCATAATTCCAGATCTGTACCGGCATTGAACTGTTTACTGGTTTCCCATTTTATTTTATTGTTGCCATAATTGGCAATGGATGATCCCAGCGTACGCACATTTCCGTAAGGATAATAGGAATTCAGACCAATGATGTTTTCATACGCATAGTTTCCAATTTCCTGATTTCCGATTGATCCATAACCCACTCTGAATAACCATCTGTCAATCGTTGCGTTATCTTCAAAAAACTCTTTATCAATTCTCCAGCCAAGTGAACCGGCATAGAATGTTCCCCAGCGATTGTCGGGTCCAAATCGAGAAGAGCCGTCTCTGCGCACCGTAGCTGATACAAGGTATTTGTCATTGAAATCATAATCTACTTTGCCAAAGAAAGCAGCGAGTGAATTACCTGATTTACCTTCTGAATTAAGCGTAAGCCCTGTTCCATTACCAAGGAATGTAAGACTGGCATCCTGGTCGGGGAAATTTTTCTGACTGGAAGAGAGTGCATAATAGTCTCCCTTGATCGTTTCGTTACCTACTAAAAAAGTAAAGTTGTGATCGCCGAATGATTTGTTGTAAGTAAGAGTGTTGCTGAGTGTGATGGTTTGATTACGGGCCGTATTCACATTTAAATTGTTGATTCCATTGATGCGGTTATCAGTTCCCCATGTGCGATCAAATCTTCGCTGATTCTGACCTTCAAAGTCAATACCCAGGTTGGAGGTGAACTTTAATCCTTCAATAGGCTCAATCGCGACATAGAATTTACCGAATAGGCGATTGACTAATCTTTTGTTTTGATTGTAGGCAAGCATACCGACCGGGTTATACCCATCACCGAATAAATCAAAACGGTCCGGCTTGTCAATAAAATTACCATTGGCATCATAGATGTCAATAGCTGGTGTACGGAATAAGGCATAGCGCAATACACTTCCTCCATTTCCTCCGGCACCATCGCCCGAACTTCCGATTAAATCGGTAGTTGCTTTGGAGAGATTCAGATTCACACCTGAGCGAAGCCACTTTTTGATTTGTGAATCCACATTCACCCGGGCCGATAACCGATTAAAGTCACTGGCTTTTACAATACCTTGTTGGTCAAAATAATTTCCTGAAATGAAGTATCTCGTTTTTTCATCGCCACCGGAAACCGATAAGCTGTGTGACTGAATGGCTCCATCTCTCATGATGGCATCTACCTGATCGATATTAGGCAGTGTTGCAGCAAGGCCATCCGAAATTAACTTACGCATGAAGATAGATGCCGTCTTGGTAGCGTTATCCGTGTTGGCCGCTTCATTGTAGATCTGAACGTATTGTTCCGTGCTAGCCATCTTCAGTTTTCTGCTTGGCTCCTGAACACCGTACTGACTATTGATTTCGATTTTAGGTGCTGCCATTCCCTTTGATCCTCCTGATTTGGTAGTGACGATCACCACGCCATTAGCAGCACGGGAACCGTAGATAGCCGATGCGCTGGCATCTTTCAGAACAGTTATGTTTTCAATATCCTGAGTGGCAATTTGTCCTATATCTAAAGTAGGAACTCCGTCCACTACGTAGAGCGGATTATTTCCGCTGTTGATGGATCCCACTCCACGAATACGAATGGATACTCCTTCACCCGGAGCACCTGTATTTTGTGAGACCACAACACCAGGTGCGCGTCCTTGGAGTGCCTGATCTAAGGTGGGAACAGGGAGGCGAATCAAGTCTTCCGATTTTACCGTGACCACTGAGCCTGTGATCTTTTCTTTTTGTTGTGATGAGTACCCTACTACCACCACTTCGGATAATACTCTAAGATCATCAGTGAGTATTATATTAAAAGACGTTTGTGTTCCTAAAGGGAATTCTTCGGTGGTATAACCAATCAGTGACACAATTAAAACAGGATTAATTGTACCTGCAGGAACTTCAAATTGGAAATCACCATTTACATCGGTGATTGTTCCTACAGAACTGTCTTTGATGAATACACTTGCTCCGATGACCGGATCTTTTTTGGTGTCGGTAACATTACCCTTAATCAATGTTTGCGCTTGTGCGCTAAAGACTATAGTAATCGTTGCCAGAAGTAGAAAGTAAAATTTCTTCATGATTATAACTGGTTGATTTATTTCGTGGTTGTATTGTCAACAGGAGCATCGTACGCTACGATCTTGCCTGCTACACTATAGGTTGATTTCTCTTTCTTGATCTTGCTTCCTGCGGGAAGCACAACAATCAGTCGTGCACTTTTCGATGGAATAGAGAAGTCGGCAGCATCGATCGCATTTTCCTTTAGTTTTTCATGTGTGAGTGCATCGTACAAGTCAAAGGCTTCATGGTTAATGTTGTTGAAGCTGATGCTCTTCTCTTCGTCATACGGATTGTAGTAGAGGTACGTAGGCCAGGCTTCTTTGGAATAGAAGTCGGTAATGTTACAATCCAGCTGAAGGATTTTTTCAACGTTGGTTTTCTTTACAATGGCTCCGAAGATTCCGACCTGGCTGGAGCTATACAAGCTGAACATGGACACTTCCGGCTGACCTTTCACCCACTTCGGCCCATCACCCGTAGCCACAGGCGATACTCCTTTCAATACTTCTTTACCATAATCGTCTGCTTTGCGCAGACCTTCATAGGCAATTACATTTTTGGTGATCTCTTTCTTTTCAGGTAACCATTGATGCTGATCATCGATCTCGTACGGATAGAACAGACGAGCAGCGTTGGTTACGTTCAGCATCCATTTGCCCACCGTGGTGGCATAGCGATTGTCATACTTCACCATCGGTACTAATGGCCAGGCGAGATCAAACGAGTTCATTAAGAAAGCATAGCCACCGCCATCAGTGATACTTCCCTGCAATCCATGCACATCATAATTTCCCCAGCGTTCAGCGATTACTCCCCATCCGGTACGACCGTCAGCAGCTTTGCATCCTTCAAATGTCCAGTCGATTACTTTTTTGATTTCGTAATCTGTTCCGTGTTCTGCATTCAACCGTGCACCGATGTACGCTCCGAAAGGCATCAGCAATTCATAGAAGCGACTTTCTTTTTGACTGTGCAATGCGTTGGTAGCCGACATCGCACCTTTCAGGTAGCGCTCATCGCCAAACTTCTGGTACGCCGCATACAACACGAAGGCGTGGCCACCCGCTACATCCTGTTGTTTGGGAATGTGATTGTTCATTCCTTTCATTTTGCTGTAGTCGAAGTAGGAGTAATCGTAATTCCCATTGAGAACGGAATCCGCTTTGTAAAACTGATCAGCAATGATGCGTTGAAGACTGTCTGCTTCACTTACATTAGGGAACAGATCGCATACGGCATAGAATAAAACATTAGGAGCAACATCGTACCACCAGTCTCTTCCATAGCCACCACCCAGTAGTGCTACACTTG
>JAHEZH010000224.1 GCA_023251155.1 Flammeovirgaceae bacterium
TTCGTAATCTGGTCCAGGTGAGTTGCTAGTTTCTCCAACGGTAAATGGTGCGCTCCGATAATGTGACCTGCTTTAAACTCGTCTGCCCTCCTGACATCGAGGATGTATAACTTTTGCTTGCTATTGCGACTGGAGAATTCTTCTGCATCCATGGAGGTAATCGTATTGAAATCCTTGTCGGCCTGAAGCCACTGCTGAAATCCCCCTTGCAGATATCCAAGCAGGTGGTCATAGCCTACACGGGCTAATCGTATGGCCGCCTCTTTTTCCTGTCCTTCTTCTGCAACAATGAGCACCGGACTGTCGGTTCCACGTAGCAGTGAGCCGACCCAATGCGCGAAACTTCCATTCAAGCCGATATTAATGGAACCGGGGATAAAGCCTTTTTCGAAATGCTTTGCTTCCCTTGTATCGATAATGACGGCATCTGTCTGTGCCGCAAGGTCATTGAATTCGGCAACGGACAGCGGACGTGTTCCCTTACGGATGACCACATCAATACTTTCGTAGCCGTGCTTGTTCATCTTTGCATTTTCCGGAAAGTAGGCAGGCGGTGAGGAAAGACCATCGGTCACTTCGGTGATAAACTCCTGCCGTGTCATTGCTTTCCTCAGGGCATAATTTATTTTTTTCTGGTGGCCGAGTGTATCCACTGTTTCCTTCATCATGTTCTTGCCACAAGCGGAACCTGCTCCATGACCGGGATAGATGATTACATCGTCAGCCAGAGGTAGAAGTTTGTTTCGGATCGAGTCATAAAGTAGCCCTGCCAATTCATCGGTGGTAAGGTTCGTTGCTTTTTGGGCAAGGTCGGGGCGTCCCACATCGCCCAGAAGCAGAGTGTCTCCGCTAAAGAGTGCAACCTGATTTCTGTTTTCATCCAGAAGGAGATAACACGTGGATTCCATTGTATGCCCGGGCGTGTGCAGCACTTTCATCGTACATTTTCCAACGGGTAGTTCTTCTCCGTCTGCGGCAATGTATGCGGGAAATCCAGGTTGTGCCGAAGGCCCATAGACAATGGTTGCCCCTGTCTTCGCGGCCAGGTCCAGGTGTCCGGAAACAAAGTCTGCGTGGAAATGAGTTTCAAGAACGTATTTAATCTTGACGTGATCATGCAGTGCTTTCTGCACATAGGATTCGATCTCGCGCAGCGGGTCAATGACGATGGCCTCGTTTTCAGAGCGAATATAATATGCGCCTTGTGAGAGGCAGCCGGTATAAATCTGTTCAATCTTCATTATTCTTATTTTTCATGTTCAACCTATTCGGATTTCTCATATCGTCCACTGATTTCGAGGAGCTTGATCCTGAAGAAGACGGTGCGCAAACGCTTTTCCGGCGTGGCGGTTTCTTTTGTGCGGGAAGCAATTTTTGTGACCTGACGATGGGCAAAAGGTTCCAGGCGTTCGCTTAACAATTCACTGGCATACACGATGTTTTTCTCGGTCTTCAATTCTTCAAACGTTCCCTGCACGACCACGCTTCTCCAGTTAATCATGTTTTCAATCCGCTCCACCTGGAAGCAGACGTTTTTGTTTTTTCGCATGAACTGAAGTTTCGCCCCTTCCGGTGATTGAGCATAGATGTACTTGTCATCCAGCGCATAGGAGATGGGCACGATGTATACGTTGTTTTCCTTCGTATAACCGATACGTCCTACGGTTTCGCTTTGCAGCAGTTGAATACACTGATTGTGGGTTAATATACTGCGCATTCTTTAGTGTTTACTATGGATGCCTCCGCTACGATCCTTGTCAAAAGTAAAGGGGGGATGACCTGGGCAGAATGACGAAACTCATCCATAAAGAGGATTAATGTCAGTGGAGTAAAAAGAAAAATGAATTAGCTTCCGGATAGCGGTCAGCGATTATTCGAAAACAGGAGCGAAGAGCGCTTCCCTCTGACGTTGCTACTTAAATAGTGCGATGATGGAGGGAACGTAAAAATTACTCCCGATAATCAAGGCGATAGAGATCAGGAACGTAGCCGACATGGACAGCGGGATTTCTTTGGTTTCGAACTCAGGGTTTCTGCTTTTAAAAGTGTTTCTGAGCGGGCCTATGATATAGAGAATATTCACCAGCGAGCCGGTTACAAGAAAGATTGCGGAAGAATAATAATGGGCATTCCATTCCTCAATAAGCATTAAGTCCTTGCTGTAATATCCGGCTAAAAAAGGAAACCCGGTAATGGAAAGACCGCATATTGCAATGACCAGGGCGATGGAACGGGTATGCGGGATGATCTTGCCAATTTTTGCGATCGATACCGTCTGGTAAACACTGTTGTAAAATCCGGCAACATAAAACAGGCACGACTTCGCGATGGCATGAGTAACGATATGCAGAATGGCGGCGGTGATGCCCATTTTTGTTCCGATTAAAATGGCCAGTAGGATATAGGACAATTGACCGACTGTGGAAAACGCAAATCGTTCTTTTAAGTCGTCGGTTGTCAACGCCCGGTAAGCAGTATAAATGGCAGTGAGTCCGCACAAATAAATCAGCCATCCGCCATAATAAAAGGTGGACGTCAGGGTGTGTATGTAATCCAGTCCGAAGATGTAGGTAGCAATTTTTATTAATGCAATAGATCCGGTCTTCACTGTTGCTACACTATGAATCAGGCCGCTTACCGGAGCGGGTGCCGGGCTTGTACGAGGAAGCCAGGAATGGAAGGGGAAGACCGAGTTCTTGGAGATGCCGATGATGAAAAGACACAATACAAGACTTCCCATGATCGGATTCACGTTGATACTTCCAAACGTAGCCATTTCTCCAAACGAAGTATGCCCGAGCAGATTTTGAGTGATCAGTATGGCGGGTAAAAAAATAAATAAGGCCGGCAGCAAGGTTTGCTTTAAAAAGCTTTTGCCTGCCAGAAGGGAGGAAGTATTTTCTCTCAGTGTGATCAGCGGATAGGAAAGAGGGATGCCGAGCAGATAAAATACAAACAGGGTGTACAAATTACCTGCGCACGCACTGATGGATGCTACCGTTAAGAGGATGTTAAGGAAGATGAAAAACCGAACTCTTTTTTTCTGAAAGTGGTACTTCGTAAACTCAAAACTGTAGAGGATGGAGATGAACCACGAACAACAAATCAATACCAGGAAAATCTTGGAGTAAGGATCGACCATCACACTAAAACCGATCGACGGCAGGGTAAATGTCAGATCCGTTTTTAATTTAAAGGAAACCCAGAGTGAGATTAATGAAATTAAGACAGAACTGGTATAAAACAGCCCCCGGTGCTGGGTCTTGAGTGGCAAAAACAGTAACGCGAAAACCGGAGCAAGTAGTACAATGAGAAAATTAAGCATGCGCCGATTTTATTTTCGTCTAATTTTAATAAGAATATCAAGAACGGACAAACAGAGCGTTACTTCCACCTCAAAGTAATTGCATTTTGTGAATGAAATTCCTGATAAAAATCAGGTTGTTTGATGATCATCCTTCATTGTTGCTGACTTGACTTTATTCAAATTTGATGGATCAAAAGAAATGGAGCAGGAAGAAGATGCTTGTTCCCCGTCACCGGTTGGAGATCAGCCCATCGGGAAGGAAGAAAATTCATCCCTTCACCGGGTACTCCTTGATAGTCATCAATAAATCATGTCGAATATGAAAAGAATTCTTGTGCCCACTGATTTTTCTAGTCTGGCTAAAATGGCTGCCGATGTAGCCACCGATCTTGCCAAGAAAACCAACTCGGAAGTAGTGTTGCTGCATGTAATCGAACAGCCCACTTCCGATTCCTTCAATGTAAGTGGTGAGGTGGATACCAACAGTAATATGGAAGAGCGGCTATTTATGCTCCGGCTGATTCAAAAAACGAAAGCGCAGTTGAGTAAATCGGTCGATGCGATTGCCGCCACGGGCGTCAAGGTGAAAAGTGTGGTACGGATAGGTAATCCTTTTCATGGCATCAGTACCGTTATTGCCGAACAGAAGGTAGACCTGATTATCATGGGTACCGAGGGACATTCCAAACTGGAATCGATGATTATCGGATCGAATACCGAGAAAGTCATTCGTCATGCCGTGTGCCCTGTATTAACCGTAAACAAGAAGCCGAGAACAACCCAGTTCAAGAATATTGTTTATGCTACTTCACTTCTGGAAGGAGAGGCCAGGTTTGTTAAAGTAGTTCTTGAAATCCAGGAATATTTCAAATCAAAACTTCACTTGGTATGGATCAATACTCCGGCTGTTTTTCAGCCTGAGCAGGCGGTGAAGAAATCGATGCTGGAATTTGCCACGCGGCATAAGCTGAAAAATTTCTCACTTTCGGTGTTCAGTGACTATTCTCCAGAAGAAGGAATTATCCATTTTGCCGACAGTATCCATGCCGACCTGATTGCCATGGCTACCCACGGTAAAACCGGATTTGCTCATGTGCTCTCCGGAAGCGTAAGTGAGGAAGTTGCCACACACGCCCGCAGACCGGTGATTACCTACCTGGTAAAGTAATTCAGATTCAACGATCACTTTGTAACGTACTCCATGAACTAGTCATGGAGTACGTTTTAAGATCACCTGCTTGCCGTCTTCAAAAGAAGGATTTGGATTATTGCCGATTTTTTAAACGGCCTGCTTTAAGAGGATGGTAAAAAAGGTGACGTCATGCTCATTCATTCCTAATCAAAAGGAGCATGAAACAGTGTGCGGATAATAAACAACAGTAACGTGATTAATGACAGTGCACATAGGAATAATGCCGCTCCACCGGTAATCATCCCCGTAAGGTAAAGAAGTACGATGCATAGTGCTGTGATGACCTTAACCAGGGCATCTGCCTTTTTTAAGTTGTTAGCGGTCTTCATGGCGTCTTTTAGTTGAAAGCGACCCGGTTAATGATGGCGTTCATCTTTCATTTCCATTGTCCAGACAGGGCAGGGCAGGTGGTTCACTACCTTTTCCGTAATACTTCCCTGCAGGACATGAGCAATTCCTTTCCGTGCATGTGTTGCCAGTGCAACTAGTCCGATGTCTTCCTGGCTGGCCATGTGCCGTATTCCCTCTTCTTCTGTTCTAAAGCTCTTGAAGTGGGTCACCACATGTGACAGATGATAGTGTTCAATAAATTCGTCAAACTTTTCTTTTGCTTCCGGTTCGGTGAAAAAATGCGAAGGGGTATTGATCAAGAGCAGCTCAAGGGTGGCCCCGAAGATCTCCTGCAACTCTTTAACCTTGTTGATGAAGGCGGTTTGATTTAAACCCAGTACGCTTGGCAAGAGTATTTTCTTAATCGGTTGGAGAGACATGTTTTTATGTACCGATATCACGGGCACACGGCAGTGGCGTACCATTTTTTCGGTGGTAGAGCCTATCCAGTTTTCCTGCGTAGCAGACGTACCGGTGGTGCCCATAATCACCAGGCTTGCCTGGTAATGGGTGATCTCGGCAAGGAGAGCGAAAACGACCGACCCGTTCACTATGCTTAATTTACTATGTACCGATGAATGAGCGACAGCCCGCTTCATCTCTTCAAACTGTTCGTTGGCCTGCAATTCCATCCGTTCCAGAAAGTCCGGATCATACGGGATGGGAAGTCCACCAGCGGTGATGGGGTCAAACAGCACAGGTATATAGATCACATATACCGCAACAACCTGGCTGCCGGTTCGTTCTGCCATCGCCATGGCAAAGGCATATGCCGCGCGCGATGGTGCTGAAAAATCACAAGGAACAATAATTGTTTTCATACGAAGAGCAATGTAGTAAACGTCCATCGGTCGATGCATGAGCAAGCTCATTCATTGGATGTGATTTATATCATCCCTCTGTGTGTGTTAACGTGCCTACCGCTGAAATGGTGCGTATACCTTTCACCACACGCTACCCGAAGGGACTTACCGCTTGGAATGATCATAGTGTTTGACTATTGAAAACAGGTGTTGCTTTAACTGAAGAAATACGCGCTCGTATTTTTTTAATTCCTCCTTGAGTTCGGCATGCGTCTGTCTGAAGAATGACTGACGCCCGGGGGTGTCAGTTAAAAATGTGTTCGCTAAAAAATGCTCATGGTCAATGATCTTTTTATTTAACTCCCCGATCGCGTGCTCCGTGAGGTACGCTAATTCTTCTGAAATTTTCTGGGCCCCATCCTGACGCAACAGCACGGGTAAATCAGCGAGCCGCTTTTGCAGAAAGAAAGCTTCGTCCGCCATGAATTGAATCTGCTGTAACCAGGCATTGCTTTCCTTGTGAAGACGGGTAATATCGGCTTCCCTGAATGTGGATAAGGATGGCTGTACATGGATGGAGGCGGATGGGTCAGCCACCTTGTTTTCATGAGTGATGTTCTCCACTCTGGCCTGCAGTACATAGAGTTTGCCATTTTCATTGTCTTTGGCCCACTCAATCGTTACATGTGCCTGGTAAAATTTTTCAATGGCCAGGTGCCACAATCCAAGCAATCGCAGATCATCGTCATCGAGTACCCGCTGTTTTTGTTTTTGTTCGGGCGTGGTTATCCATTGGGTGTCGTTGGTTATTCCCAATGCAAGCATCTTTTCTTTCAGCCCTCGGATATTTAACACCACCGCAGGCTTTCTTTTTCGCAATGCCGCTTTGGAGAGATAAAATTCATCGGCATCCGTCTCGGTGTACAACTCACCCTGCCCCAGGCCCCACGAACCCCTTACGTAGATCAGTTCTTCCTCTTCCGTTCCCTGAGTAAGCGTAAACGAAATGCCTGCGCTGCCCTGATCAGAGCGTACCAATACCTGCACACCGATGGATATTCCCGCCATGACATCACTGCAGTAATTTTCATGCCGGTAACGGAGCGCCTTTTCATTGAAAAACGATGCGTAACATTTTTTTATAGCCTCAAATAATTTAATGGTGCCATTGATGTTCAGGTAAGTGGCGTACTGCCCCGTAAAGTCCAGGTGAGGTGAATGATCAGTGGTGCCACTGCTTCGCACGGCTACCCGGGGATACAAACCGTGCTTGATCACTAATTCCGCGTAAGCGGTTTTGATTTCGTGTGCGATGGTTTTGGGGAATTCGGATTGCATGATCAACTCACCGCAGCGCTGGCTCACCTCAGCGGCATTTTCAAAAGTGACGCAGTTTAACCGGTTTAATTCTGCTTGTAATAAGGGCGACAGCGAATTGAAATTCAGGAAATCAAAGTACACGTCTGAACAGATGGCAAAACCATCCGGTACGCGTATTCCCAGGGGTGACATGTGATTGATGAGCTTACCCAGGGATACATTCTTTATACCCACTTCGGCAATGTCTCTGTCAGTCAGATGTTCAAAGGGCAGGATCGGTGTTTTCATTATAGGCTGTTGGAATAGAAAATCAGATTGGTTTTAATGCGAAGGCCTGACACCGTATTTTATCGTCAGTGCCAGTTGCCCGGCATGGTACGCGGTGTGAGACATGATTCTGCCTAAAGCTTCGGCTTTGGTCTTTGTTCCCAATTCGTTGGTGGTGATGGTCTGTTGCCATTCCTGATCAGATTGTTTTTCTATCGCGATCAGCAACTGATTGAAAGCCTCCAGCTGGTAATCAAGCAACTCCCGCAGTGAAGTCCACTCGCCTGTATCGCGCTGCGCAGCAAGGGTCTTTGGATTTAAATTCAGGTCAGTCTGGCCCAATATATTTTTCGCAAAGAGCAATTCCAGATCGGCAATATGACGCACCAGAAAACCGGCACTATTGCTGGTGTTCACCAGTTTTTTACGAAGGTCGGCTTCGGTGAGTCCAACCAGTAAATTAGAGAAACGGGTACGCGACTCACGCCACGTTTGAATAAACAGTGCTGTCATGGTCATTCTCAATTTTTATAACGACTATCCTTGAATTGTCTTTAGCTACAGGTGAAAACCCAAGCGTCTGTGCTTTTCTTACTTGCTTTTTTGAAGGCGATAAGTTAAAGCTGCTTTTACACGCCTTTTTGAGGATGTAAATCATTCGAAGATCGTTTTCTTTGAGGCCACCCGAGATGACTTTTGTCAGGTTGGAGGATGGCTTTTGATATTTTTTTAACGGATATCTTTATGTCCGTTGTTATTTTGAATGGTACGTCCACATCGGACAACTGATGCGATTGACGACCTGTTCCGTTACGCTGCCGTAGAAGAGATGTGCTACTCCTTT
>JAHEZH010000100.1 GCA_023251155.1 Flammeovirgaceae bacterium
TTCCTAATTTATGATACAGGTAGTTGGCAGGATTTGCTACCTCGGTTAAGCAGGAAGCCCGAACCAATGAGTGATAACGTTCGCATATAAAGCGTGCCGTCAAACCAAATTAATAATTAGTCATCAAACTCTGCCGACATGATTTATATGCATTGTTAGCTGCAGTTGCCACTATTCACTTTTCTTATGTCGATCAAATAATTCTTTCTCGTCAATCTAAGGAAGAGAATAAACCAGCTACCCGATTGTCGCCCGTTACTATTTTTTAGGTGTTATCGTTGCTTTTGTTTTTCTACCCCAAGCAACAAATACAGCGAGTAACGCCATAAAAATGTTAAATCCGATGTCTTTTGCTTCACCTCTTGAAATATGAAAGACACTTGCGACTATCATTAAAACGATAATTCCGTAAGCTGCGAAAATTGTCAGTTTAGGCTGAATTCGAAATAATGCCGGCAAGGTAATTCCAAGTCCGCCTAACAAGTCAACAATACCTGTAAGCAAAACAAGATTTGTGTTGCCTTTTACCCAAGGAAATGGCAACTCTTCGGGTTTAAATATTTTCATCAAACCTGCCCCAAAAAAAGTTACGGCCAAAAGTCCCTGTATTATCCAAAGTATAACGTTCATTGTTTTCGATGTTTTCTGTTCACGTGTCATATCATCTTTTTATTTGACGGCACAAATTTAATTACCTTGCTATCTAAATGATATTACTTCCTGTTTGGAAAGCACTATCCAAATTGGAAGTATCGTAATGTTTTAAACTTATGTTGTCAAAAGGTGGTTGTCCGAAAACTATGTTATCAATAAAAGATGCTATTGAAGCTGTTGAAGGAAGATGGAAGTTGCTTATTTTATTTTCGTTGTCTGAAAGTCCCAAGCGTTTTAAGCAAATATCAAGAGAAGTTAATGGTATTACCGATAAAACTCTATCCAAAGAGTTGAAAAGCCTTGAAGAGAATAAACTTATCATTAGGGAAGTGCATAACACTTTTCCACCAACAGTTGAATATTCCATTACTCCACACGGTTTGTCACTTGAAAAAGTGATAGATGAACTTCACTTTTGGGGTTTGGCTCATCGAAAAAAAGTCATAGGAAAGTAATGTAAAGTCGTCCGTTATTTCAGATCGTTTAATGTTTGCCTGGTCGTCTACGCTGCCGAATTGCCTCACGTAACCGAACGAAATTAAGAAACGAAAGCTACAATGCAACAACAAACTTCCGTTTTGTACACAGTGTTATGCTGCGTTTCTATTATCTGCTTTTAAGCCGAAGAACGCATTAATGTCGTTTAATAATTTATCCATTGGTTTATTTTGGGTCGTGTTGAAAAATTCGTTATTCACTGATTCGTCAACCACCTGTCCGTCACGAATTTTTAATAAATGAGGGAACCTAGTATAGTTCTTCAGATTGTAAAGGGCTAACGAAATATGGTCCCCTGCGTAACTTGATTTTGGTTGTCGTCCGTCCAAATAGATTAATTCAATGTCCTTGTCGAGTTTAGGAATCAGTTCTTTTTCAATGAAGTCCTTCGCATCTGTCCGGTTGTTGTAACAGAAAAAGTTCTTGTCTCCGATTTTGCGTAGGTATTTCGTCAAATTCCGTTTACTTCTCCAGTTGACGTAATAGGTAAAAGGTGTCACAATTATCATAATGAGCAAGAATACCACTTTAAAAACTGTCACTATGAGTCCCAGCAAAATTCCTCTCAGTATGTTAGTCATTCTCTCCATTCAAAAATGCAGCATAACGTTTATGTACGAAACGTGGCTGGGCTTTCGAAGCGCGTCACTGTCCCACAACACCAAACGTAATTTGAAAAACTAAACTACAAATTTACACTGAACCCCAGCCATGTTTTATACATTTTGTTAGCTGCTGTTTATTTGTCCTTGAAAGCTCTATTAAGTTTCGCTGTCATTTTATAAAACTCTTTATAATATTCGTCACCTGGTCTAGCATTGGCTTTGAATTCTTCGAGATATAGTTTCTTTAATTTGTTCTTTGCTTTCTCTGACTCTTCTTTATTGTCAGAAGTCATTTGCTGAACTAGTTCAACATTGTCACTCCAAACTTTATTAAAAACGTTATTTGGAAGAAGTCCTTCAACAGCTCTTTTACCACCACTATCTATTCCGATTTTAAAGAAGTCCGATTCGTCTTGAAGTTTTAGAGATTCCAAACTTTTTTTCACATGCTTATGAGCATCAAGGTCAAACGTAATTACAAGTTTCTTGTACTTCTCAATAAGGAATTTAAGCAATACAGTGCTGTTTAAGGTTCCATAACCACCATAGGAATAAATCTCACCGTCAAAATCAAGTCGATGCTTGCCGTGTGCTTGGTCTTTGAGTAATTCAAAATATTCTTTATCAGTTTCACCTTCAACTAGCAGAAGAGAATTTGAAGTACTGAAAAACACATTACGTATGTTGTCGAACTCTGGACTGTCGATGCCTAATGCAAGAGAGAATGGCTTTTTCCAATCTTTCCCGGACGTTTCAACCTTTATAGTTTCCCTTAATTTCTTTCTCTCAATGTTCCGTTCCAATAAAATATTTGATGTTGGGTCGTCTAAATTTGAGAGTATAAAAGGACTGTGAGTTGTTGTGATAATCTGAATCTGAAATTCGGTGGCTAGGTCTTGCAATAGCTTTCCAAATTCAGCTTGCGCTGACGGATGCAAAAAGCTCTCAGGCTCTTCTATTAATACTATTGGAGCAATTTTTTTGGAATCATCAGTTGTCGCTAAAAACTTTTTTGCATTGAAAAGACTTTTTAGAATAAGAGTCCTATTTTTTGTTCCACTTCCCCAGCCGTCTAAAGGAATATCAAAGTCCTTTTCTCCTAATGAAATTTCATATGGTATTCGTTCAAAGTTATAGCCGGGCACAGTTAAATTGATATCATACTTTTCATTTAATCTTCCAAGTAAATCAACAAGGTCAGCCTTGTGCCTGTCGGATATTTTCTTGAACTCCTTTTGCAGTTTGTCTCTTTTCGCTTTAACCGAAGTTCTTTCTTGGTCAGTGAAATCTTCAAACCAACCATGATACCGTCCATACCTTCTAGTAACTTCGGTTGAGTTATGGAAAATTAATGTTCTAGATGATTTTATTTTTGAGAGAACTTCACGTGAGCCAAAGTCGTCAAGTGTATCGTTCTCAAATTTCATTGATATTTCCGGATTACTTTTGTCGGGATGAAATTTCAATGAAACTTCAAGAACGTAATTATCTTTTTTTTCAATAGTTTCTTCGTCTTTCTTTTTAAGGAATTTTTCAATAAATCTGATAAGTCCTGTATCAAGCTTATTGTCTAGGCTAATAGACAAACAAAATGAAATCGGTTCAGTTTTTTCGGTTTTCCATTTAGTGAAGTCTGAATTGTGCTTTACCTCGAAGTCCGAACTATAGTCGAAAGGGTCATGGCTGTCACTGCCCAGTATAGTTCTTACCGCTTCTATAAGACTTGATTTACCTGCATTGTTCTTACCACAAATAGCAGTGTAAAAGGTATTAATTGGAATGTCCAACTTTTCTAATGTCTTATAATTTTTAATGCTGATTCGGTCTATTTTCATTTTGTAGGGTCGTGTTGTTATAAATCGCAGCTAACGTTTGTGTTTATGCAGTGCGGGGAATAGGAGGGCTTAAAAATGAAGCGCAGCGGAATGTTAAGCCCGACCTGCTCCGACCTGTCCCCCGTGACCGAACTACATTTTGAAACATAAACTTTAATTTAACACCAACCCCCCGCATTGCATAAACATTTTGTTGTGTGCAGTTTTTATTCCGGTACCTCAATGTCCCCCTCAAAATAAAACGCAATTTTGTTCTTAAGAATATAGTCGGCTATCCGGTCTGTAATATTTACTGTGCTGTCCAATTTGTAGAAACGAGAATCTAGATCATCAAAGTCCTCTTCTAGTTTATCCAACGCGTTTTCTCTTTCCTCTCGGTCGAAACTAGGTCTTGTCCCAAATCGTTTAGCAGATTCTTCAATAATCTCCTTTCCCTCCATCAGACCAATTAATTCAAAGCCGTCCATGGCGTCCTCCCAAACAATCCCTGTCGAGTTGGAATAGAATTGTGAATGTCCACCGTTATTTACCTCAGCCATGTACCACATCACTGCAAATACAGCTCGTTGATGAAATGAAAATGGTTGTAAGTCCTTCTCATATTGTTCTTTGGAGTCATAAATGCTTACTGTCCACCACAACGGGTCAATCACCTTCATTGGGTCGCGCGTCTCCATTACCTTGTCGTCAATCTTTACATGTTTCTTCGTCATTCTTGTCCCAGTTTGTGAATTACACGACAATGTAATTTGTCCGAGTAGTATTATTAATATAAGTTGTCTCACTAGTCTCATAAAAATTGCACACAACAATTGGCTAAACGTATGTCGTTTAGCCGCCGGAATATAAACGATGTCGTTTATATTCCTTTTGTCTGTAGGTGCTTTTTGCATTACAAACAGAATTTGTTGCCTTGCCAATATCCGCCAAATCTCACGTGGAACCCATGGAAGTTTGTAAACACCAGCAAGGAAGTCAATGCAAAAAATGAAATCAGCTAACCCATCTCTGGCCCTTGTTTCACCGGCAACCGCTGGGTAAAAACAATAGCTATAGTTCCCAAGCCCTAATTCCAAATCCCAAAACAGATCTCACCCACGGGTATCTGAAAACCCGAATCCCGGCAACCTGTATCCAGCATCCTTCACCCTACTTCTTCTCCAGCAACTTTTCCAACAGGGCTATCTTCTCCCTTTCAGTTTGAAGGAGACGTTCGTAGAGCTCTACCATTTTATCAAAAGGATTGAAAGTACAATGATAGTTCATCGCAGATGCTACTGAATTGTCTTTGAAATCTGTGAACGTGTTTTGAAAGATGTTGAATACTGCTTCTTCCGAAAAATTCTTAATCGCCTCACTGTTCACACCCAACGCCTTGGCCACTCTTTCCAGCGTAGCCTCATCAATACTTTCGTTTTGCTCCATCTTGCTGATGCTCTGCTGGCTGATGCCCATCTTTTCGGCCAGGGTTTCCTGCTTCATGCCCAGCATCTCGCGTATGCGGCCAATCTTTTTACCAAGGTGTTTTACGGGTGGTCGGGTGGAAGTGTCCATACTATCAAATATAAAAAATATGCAGCCGTAAGATACAACGGCCCCATGGTAAATAACAACCAGCGCGGGTCGATGCACAGCCGCCCGTGAGTAGTGCTTGCCCAAAAAACACAGACCCCATCATCTGCCTGCTGCATGAATTTCTTACGCATGATGCGCGTGAACACACGAGGAATTAAACTCGCCAACAATGGTTGCTCAGGCTCACAGCCAACGCACCAAATCAAATCATACCGTTATCGTGTGATTTGTCCTTCTGCTACCATAAAAATACCCGGGCGTAAACCCGCTCCGGTTATTATTTCGCGGGTACGTGCCGGGCGCGCATCGGTAATAAAAATCTGCCCGAAGGTATCGTGCGCCACCAGCTGCATGAGTTTATTGATGCGCAGATCATCCAGCTTATCAAAAATATCATCCAGTAATAAAAGGGGCTTCAATGACTTGGCAATGGTGATGGACTCAAACTCGGCCAGCTTCAGGCCAATAAGAAACGATTTTTGCTGGCCTTGCGAACCAAAGCGTTTGAGTTCATTGCCATTGAGGTAAAACAGAAAGTCATCACGGTGAATGCCGGTGGTGGTGCGCTGCAGGGCCAGATCGCGGGAGAGGTTCTTCTTCAGGGCATCGCGCCAGTTCATCGCGGTGAGATCCGATCGGTAAGTAACGGCCACTTCCTCCTGCGCATCACCCGACAAAAACCGGTAATGCTGCACCAGCCTGGGCAGAAACTCGCGAACAAACTCTTTTCTTCTGTGATGGATATAGTCCGCAGCGGGTATCAGCTTTTCGTCATAGCTCTCCAGCAGGTCATGATCTACTCTTCCTTTCTCAGCGAAAAAGCGCAGTGCAGAATTGCGTTGCTTCAAATAGCCGCTGTAGGTAATCAGATAATCGAGGTAGGTACGATCCAATTGAGAAATCAATGAATCGAAAAATTTTCTGCGCACCTCGCTCCCGTCCCAGATGAGTTCTATGTCTTGCGGGGCCACCATCACCACCGGGTACTTGCCAATATGCTCGGCTACTTTGCCGTAATCCAGGTCGTTTTCACGGATAATTTTTTTCTGCCCCTGCTGAAAGGAGCACAGCACTTCCGAAACCCGATCGTTTTTGGTAAAAGTACCTTTAATGAAAAACTGCCCCTGGGTGAGGCGTATATTCTGGATGTCGCTGGTGCTCAGGGCACTTTTGGTAAAGGAGAGGTAATAAATAGCATCCAGCAGGTTGGTTTTGCCGCTTCCGTTGTTGCCCAAAAAACACTGAATGTCTCCCTGAAAGCTCAATTGGGCTTCTTCATAGTTCTTAAAATTGAATAAGCTGAGTTTTTCGAGCCGCATGTCACTATTTATTCTCTGTGGACGAACAGTTGTTGGGAATTGTTGATTTGCCCCCTATTTTCGCAGTTCGAATTCAAAATTAATACTATGGCATCCACAGCCCAAGCAAAACCGAAAAGCACCAAGGATAAAACAGAGTTTTCGAAAGAAACCTATCTGTTTTGGTATGAGAGCATGCAGTTGATGAGGAAATTTGAAGAGAAGGCAGGACAGCTTTACGGAATGCAGAAGATCCGTGGGTTCTGTCACCTTTATATCGGGCAGGAGGCTTGTGCTTCCGGTGCCGTCAGTGCATTGACGAAAGATGACAAGTGGATCACAGCTTATCGCGATCACGGCCATCCGCTGGCATTGGGCACTGACCCTAAGGCCATCATGGCCGAATTATACGGCAAGGCTACCGGCACAACCAAAGGCAAGGGTGGCTCGATGCACATCTTTGATAAGGAACATAACTTCATGGGCGGCCATGGTATTGTAGGGGCGCAGGTGCCACTGGGCGCCGGTATCGCTTTCGCGGAAAAATTCAATAAGACCAAAAACGTGTGCATGTGCTATATGGGCGATGGTGCCGTACGTCAGGGTGCATTCCACGAAGCACTGAACCTGGCGATGTTATGGAAACTGCCGGTCATCTTCGTTATCGAAAACAACGGATATGCCATGGGTACTTCGGTAAAAAGAACATCGAACGTTACTGAGCTTTATACACTGGCAGAAGCCTATGATATGCCGGCAGAACCTGTAGATGCAATGAGCGTGGAAGCAGTGCACATTTCGGTAGCTAAAGCGGCCGAAAGAGCACGTGCCGGTGAAGGGCCAAGCTTGCTGGAGTTCCGTACCTATCGCTACAAAGGGCACTCCATGTCTGACCCTCAGAAATACCGCACCAAAGAAGAGGTGGAAGAATACAAACAGCGCGATCCGGTAGAATCGGTGAAACAAACCATCCTGAGCAAGAAACTGGCTACCGAAAAGGAACTGGAAGATATCGATGCGAAAATTGTAGCGATTGTGGACGAAAGCGTGAAGTTTGCAGAGGAGTCTCCGTATCCGGATCCTTCAGAAGCACTGACGGAAGTGTACGAGCAAGCCGACTATCCTTTTGTAACCGGCTAAACCCCTTTTGATTAATACTGCTGAATTCTTAGTTTTGCGCCCCATCCCGCATCACTCCCAACTTTGTTGTGAGCCATCGGGTAAAAGCGACTTTTAATACTCAATAAAAACATGGCTAAAAAAGAAGAGAAAATTGATATTCTCGAAAACAACGAAGCAATTGCTGAAAAGCTGGAAGGTGCTGAATTTTGGATTGAGCAAAATCCAAAAACCATCATCGGTATAGTAGCCGCTATCGTATTAATTGTAGGAGGATACTTCGGATTCAAATATTATCAGAGTTCACAAAACGAACTGGCACAGAAAGAAATGTTTCAGGCCGTTCGTTACTTTGAGGCAGACAGCCTGAACCTGGCCATGAAAGGTGATGGCAACAACCTGGGTTTTGATCAGATCATTGATGACTATGGTATGACTGCTGCCGGTAATCTGGCTAGCTACTATGCCGGAGTGATCTGCCTGAAACAAGGAAAATTCCCTCTGGCGTTGCACTACCTGGAAGACTTTAAAGCTTCAGACATATTGGTGCAGGCCCGTGCGTACAGCCTTACCGGTGATGCTCACATGGAGTTGAAAGACTATGAAAGTGCGGCCAAGTATTATGCAAAAGCATCGGACTACAAGCCTAACAAATTCTATACTCCTGCTTACCTGATGAAGCTGGCCCTTGCTTATGAAAAAGCAAACCAAAACGATAAAGCAATTGCTACTTACGATCGTATCATCAACGAATACTGGGAAAGCAGCGAATCACAAAACGCGAAAAAATTCAAAGCAAGCTTACAGAAGAATTCTTAAGGGAATACTTTTAATAACTTTGAAGGGGATCATGGAGACGTGATCCCCTTTTTCTTTCTACTTTTATAGAAACTAATTCCCCGTTATGAATGCTGCCGATATAAAAGGAGCACAGGAGGAAATTATGGAATCTATCCAAAGGGTATAACAATGAAAAAGAAAATTTAGGGTTTTGAATTCTATCCGCAAACCAATGAGCGATTAAAACAGATAGCCCAAAATCCACTTCATCTTTCTATCCGATTCAATAACATACGCGCATCCAAAATCAATGGTTATCCTTACCTCATCCATTATACCATTAACTAAAAAAGCTCAACTATTTTAATTTTGGGCGTTTTACACACCAGTTCGTAACCCATACATCATTAAGAAAAGAAAATAATATGGCAGGCATACTCAAATCCGTTTCGGGCAAAAGCAAAATCAATCTCAGTAAAAAGAAATTCGTCATTGTAGTGGCCGAATGGAACGAAGTGATTACGGAAGCCCTTTACGAAGGGGCCTACCAGGGATTGGTTACGCTTGGCGCTAAGAAAGCAAACATCATTCGCAAGAATGTGCCCGGCACTTTTGAACTGACACTAGGTGCCCTGTGGGCGGCAGAGAAAAAAGATGTGGATGCCGTGATTGTACTGGGTTGTGTTATTCAGGGCGATACCCCTCACTTCGACTACATCTGCCAGGGGGTTGCCTATGGCATCACTGAAGTAAATATTAAAACCCGCAAGCCGGTCATCTTTGGTGTACTAACTACCCTTACTAAAAAACAGGCCGAAGAACGTGCCGGTGGCAAACTGGGCAATAAAGGTGAAGAAGCGGCCATTACCGCGGTGCGCATGCTGGAGTTTTAACCGTCCTCCACTCTCCTGTTCAAAAAAAACTGATCGCGCAGTGCCATGGCATAAAGTTTTACTATTTCTGTCGTTCTGTTTTTTTCAGACAGATACCTGCGCTTGATTTAGTATTTTGGAAGGTGAAGAGATTATTAAATAGATCGATCCTATCGTCTGTTGTACTGCTGGTACTCTCTCTTCCCATTATCGGGGTGGCTCAAAAAAAGAAAGGCGATGCGCCCGAGAAGCACAAAAAAGATTCGCTTTCGCTATTTCAAAACTTAAAGAACACCCGCATCGGTAAAGAAATAAGCCGGAGTGTTACGCGCAAAACATTTTCTGATTCTGTCAAGCAAGAGCGAAGTGAGGATAAGTTTATTCCTTACGAAGGGAAAATCATCCGCCGGATTTACATTGATCACATCGGGCTGGACCGCTCTATTTATAATCCTGAAAAGAATATAAAAAGTGTAGTAACACGTATAGCCAAAAGCCTGCACACCAACACACGCCCGAAAATCATTAAACAGCATCTTTTCTTTTACGAAGGCAAGCAGCTTAACCCCTACAAGCTGGCAGATAACGAGCGGTACTTGCGTGATCTTGATTTTATTCTTGACTCGCGGATCATCGTGAAGAAGGCAACGGAAGACTCGGTGGATGTTTTCGTTATCACCCGGGACGTGTTTAGTTTGGGGGGCAGTGTAAATCCATCGGGGCCAACCAAATCCCGCTTTGGATTGTATGACGCGAACCTGATGGGGAATGCACAACGGGTGGATGCCCGTGTGTTGCTTCAAACGGACCGCACCCCACGTACCGGCTACAGCGCGAACTATCGCAAATCCAGTTTTATGGGAAGCCTGATCAATGTAACGCTTGGATATACGCAACTGGACAACGGTAGCAGCTATGGTACTGAAAATGAATATGCTTACTACATACGGCTGGATCGTCCGCTGGTATCTCCGTATTCGCGATGGGCGGGTGGTGTTGAGCTGAGCAGAAACTGGTCAAAGAATATCTTCCAGTCACCCGACTCGCTGTTTCTTAACTACCGGTATAATGTGCAGGATTATTGGGCAGGATACAACATGGGGGTGAATACCAACATGAATGATCGTACGCGCCACTTTGTAGCGTTGCGTTATTTCCAACAGCATTTTCTTCGTCAGCCTGCGCAGCCCAATGAGCTTACCAATGCCCTCTACAACAACAGGCAAATGGTACTGGGGTCATTTACTTTCTACGAACAGAATTTCTATAAGACCCACTATGTGTTTGGCTTTGGGCGTACGGAAGATATTCCGTACGGAACTACGGCTACGCTCACTACCGGATACTCCAAAGAACTCAATCGAAAACGCCCTTATGTGTCGGGTGATTTCACGAAGTCATTTGTGCGCAAAAATGGAAACTTCTATACCCTGCGTGCCGGTGCCGGAGGCTACCCCCACAACCGGTTGATGGAAGATGCCGTAGTATTGGCTTCCGCCAATTTTTACAGCAAGCTCTTCACCTATAAAAAATTAAAACTGCGCCAGTCATTTGAAGTGGGCTATACGGAAATGTTTAACAACGTAACGAACCCACTGCTTACGCTCAGTGGCCAGGTAAGAGGATTTCGCCCGGACAGCTTGTTTGGCTACCGGCGAATTTACGCACAGTCCGAAACGACCTATTTTTCAGATTGGAGTTTACTGGGCTTTCGTTTCGCCCCCTTCACTGCCTTTGAAGGTGCACTGTTCCGGCAAAAAGTAAATGCCAATAAGGTGTACGTTTTTTATCCCGGCTTTAGTGCCGGCGTGCGTACACGAAACGAAAACCTGATCTTCGGCACGATGGAGTTCCGGGTGTATATGTTCCCCATCACGGTGCCGGGCGTTGGCCATTTTCAATTCAAGTTCACGAGTAACCTGCGCTTTAAATATTCGGGAAGTTTTATCAAAGCTCCTGCCCTGCTCAACTATAACTGAGTCTGCTTGTCCAACTATTATTGTTCTTACTCAAGCCACTCATCTACCATGATCTTGTTTACGAACAATTTGTAAACAAAAATATGCACATTGCTACCCGGTGATGTCTTACAATAGGATAAAACTTTTTACCTTTGATCAACCTTATTTAAGTGGTCAGAAAATTCTTCCCGCTCGATAAAAATTACCTGCTTGAAGCTGCTCAGCTTCAAATGAAAGATGCACTTCTGGTTGCGCTGGTGGAAAAAATAAAAGACCATTACTTTATCCGCTACAATTCGCTTCGCTTGCCTGACCCCGTCAGTCAATCCATTGAAGCATATAAGCCTGATAATCTTAAACCATTAAAGACGTTCTATCAGAACCTGGCGGGAGTGTACCGATATAAGTTTGGCGATAATCAGCTGGAGTTTCTTTGGGATGGTACCGATCACCTGAAAAAATACGAAGCCGATTGGGCTACCTTCTTTCACCAGCACACCTCCCGCTTCTGTCAGCAGGATTTGTTTATCAGGGCCGTATTGGATCTGACGGTGTTCCTTCCTAAAACTCGTGATGCGCGCCTGTCTGAAAACCGCATGACCAACTTTATCCACCAGCAGTTTGGTGTCAAAATTCATAGGCAGCGCGGTATCGTAGCCATGAAAGTGGCATAAATTAGATTCATTCCAACCTCCTATCGAGCTACCGCAAACGGTTGGGGGTGTTTCAAAACCATGTATCTTTGGTTATTAACTCTTCCTGCACATGAGAAAGATCTTTATTCTAAGCAGTATTGTAATCACTGCTTTCATTTTGCTTTGGGCATATTTCTGGATCGAAGCCCTCTTCGCATTCCTCCTGGTCGGGCCACTCATTTATATGGGCATCGATGACATGATTCAACGCAAGCAGTCGATCAGACGAAACTTTCCTGTACTGGGCCGACTTCGTTATGTATTCGAAGACTTTCGCCCTAAGATTCAGCAATACTTTGTTGAGTCAGATACCGATGGTGCTCCTGTCAACCGAAATGAACGCTCTGTTATCTATCAACGGGCGAAGAAACAAACCGATACCATTCCGTTTGGTACGCAGCTCAATGTGTATTCAGAAGGCTACGAGTGGATGACGCACTCCATTGCCCCCATGGATTTTCATAAAATGGATCATCACCCGCGTGTACGCTTTGGTGGCAAAGAGTGCAGGCAGCCGTATGACATGAGTGTATTGAATGTCTCTGCCATGAGCTTTGGTTCCCTAAGCAAGAATGCCATACTATCATTGAATGCCGGTGCAAAAATAGGAGGCTTCGCCCATAACACCGGTGAAGGTGGGTTAAGCCCGTATCACCTGGAACCCGGTGGCGATATCATCTGGCAAGTGGGCACCGGCTATTTCGGTGCGCGCGATGAATCGGGCAATTTCAGTGATGACGTATTCAAAGGCAATGCCACCAAGCCCTCGGTGAAGATGATTGAAATCAAACTTTCGCAGGGAGCCAAGCCAGGTCATGGTGGTATTTTACCAGCCGCTAAAAACACTCCGGAGATTGCGGCTATTCGTCATGTGAAAGCAGGCACTACGGTATTCTCTCCTCCCTATCACAGCGCTTTCAATACGCCCATTGGGTTGATCAAGTTTGTGCAGCGTCTGCGTGAATTATCAGGAGGAAAGCCGGTAGGATTCAAACTTTGCATTGGTCGCAAGAGTGAATTTATATCGATATGCAAAGCCATGGTGCAACTGAATACCTATCCTGATTTCATCACCGTGGATGGCGGTGAAGGAGGTACAGGTGCTGCACCACCCGAGTTTACCAACTCGGTAGGTATGCCTTTGCTGGATGCTCTTTCTTTCGTTGATAATACCCTGCGTGGTTTTGGTATTCGCCAGGAGCTGAAGTTAATCGCATCCGGAAAAATCCTTACCGGGTTTCACATGGTACGTGTGATGGCGCTGGGGGCTGATACCTGTAACAGCGCACGTGCCATGATGATGGCGTTGGGTTGTATACAGGCCCTGGAATGCAATAAGAACACCTGCCCTACCGGTGTTGCTACGCAAGACCCTTATTTTATGAAAGGATTGGTTGTTGATGACAAAAAAGTGCGCGTTGCCAACTATCATAAAAATACGGTTGAAAGTTTTGTTGAACTGATTGGTGCGGCCGGTCTTCAACATCCTGATCAGATTAATCACACGCATGTGTACCGAAGAGTATTTATGAATACGGTGAAGACCTTCGAAGAAATTTATCCGGTTCTGCCTGATGGATGCTTACTGGAAGGTGCGGATGCTCCGTACGAATACGAAGAATACCTGAAGCGATCATCTGCCGATCAGTTTGAGATAACCGCCAAAATGTAACCGAAGCCGCGTTTGTGAACCGCCTGACCGGGTCATCAACACGGCTTACTGCTTTCGATTTATATTCAACATCACCCGGGTGGGGCGCAGTGTTACCAATGGCCTCAGCAAGGGATGCTCGGATGTAGGGGCAATTTCAAACTGATGAATCATTGCCTGTAAAAAGATAGCCATCTCGGCCATGGCAAAATTATTACCGATGCAAAGCCTTGGACCTCCGCCAAACGGATAGTACGTTTTCGTTTTCGATTTGTCTTCGTTGGCTTTGAGAAAGCGACCCGGATTAAATGCACTTGCCTCTTGCCAATGTTTTTCATCGCGATGCAGGCCGTAGTAAAACAAAATGATAATACTTCCTTTCGGGAAAGTAAATCCATTATAGGAATCGTCATTCAGTGCAACCCGGTCGCTGATCCACGCAGGAGGATATAACCTCATACTTTCCTTGATCACCGCAGCAAGCGGGTCGCTGGCAACACTCTGTATTACATTAAGATCTTTCGTTGCCTCTTTCAACTGCTGCCTCTCTGCAGGATGGTTTGCCAACAGGTAAAGGGTCCATGACAGTGCGTTGGCCGTTGTTTCGTGCCCGGCAATCAATACAATCAGAATTTCATCAATGACCTGATCTTCCTGCATGGGTTCGCCGGTATCTTCATAGCGCACACTTAGCAGCATGTCCAGCAAATCATTGAACTTATCCGTGCTTTGCCTGCGTGTGTTTATGATGTCGCGGATAACATCACGTGCCCCTTTGGCCCGCTCCAAATTTCTGGCTACTTCTCCCGAAAGACGGAACCACCAGCTTTTGTACGGCTGCCTGAGGTCTTTGATGACAAACGCCTGCACCTCGTTAATAAATTCATTCAGTTTATTGCGTGTTTCGAGCGGCACTTGAATATTGAACAGCGAATTGATAACGATTTCAAAAGCCAGCTTGTGCAGGTGTGGATACACGTCCACTTTGCCTTCAGGAAATTCAACCAGAAAGTCGTCTACGGTTTTCTTAATGATACTGTACAGCGCGTGTATTTTCTCGATGTGAAATCCGGGTTGAATCAATCTTCTTTGTTTCAGCCAGTAGTCGCCATTCGAAGTAAGTAATCCCTTACCCAGAAATTTGCCCAGCTCTTCCGTTTGTATGGCCGATTTATGATAGTTTTTATGATTCGACTTCAGTACGTGATCAATGAAGCCCGGATCTTGCGTGGCAATTAACCTCCGCGTGCCGAGGTTGACACTATACGTTCCATTGAATTGCTCCATGCTTTCTTCCATGGCGCCAATGGGGTCTTTCACCTGCTTATACGTACGCCATAAAGACTGAATAAAATTATATCCTTCAGGCATTGCATACTTCTCCATAGTGCATCAAAAATTAAATCCGATCACACACGTGGCGGAAACGTTACTGTAAATGTACTTCCTTCACCCGCCACAGATTGTACTTCAATCGTTCCGTTTAACTTTGTTACGGCTTCTTTGGTGATAAACAAACCCAGCCCACTTCCTGTGGATCGTTCAGCACCCCGATAGAACATATTGAATATTTTCTGCTGATGCTGAGGGGCGATACCGGTTCCGTTATCTCTTACATATACCGATGAAGTCGTTGCTGAATAACCGATTTCCACTTCCGGATTTTCTTTGCTGAAATCATGATACTTAATGGCGTTGCCGATCAGGTTATTCAGAATAATGGCCAGCCTGGTTTTATCTGAAATCAGATACACCCCGGCCTCAATCTGTTTGATGAATGTTATTCGTTGGGCATTCGTATTAAAGCGCAATGCCTCCAACGCCTCATCCACCAGCGACAAAAGGTGAACCGATTCATGAACTACTTCTGTGCGTGCGTTGCGTGAGTAATCGATGATATCGCGGATAAAGTAATCCTGTGCTTTTACTCTCCCCTGAATCATGATCAGCAGCTGATCCAGTTCTTTGAGATCATCGGTCCGTCTGGCCAGATCCGTTAACCCAAGAATGGAACTGAGTGGCGAACGCAAGTCATGCGACACGCTATACACAAAACGATCCAGTTCTTCATTTACTTTCTGCAACTCCAGGTTTTTCAGATTTGCCAGCTCTTCTTTTTCTGACAACTCTTTTTCAGCACGCCTGTTCAGATTGGTGAGAAAATAAATAATGAGGACGGAAACCGTTACCGAGAAAAAATAATTGAAGACCAGGCTGAGTTGCACATAAAATTCACTCGGCCTCGCTGGCTGAATGTATTTATCAAAGTGGCCAAAGTAAGCCAGCAGGAAAAGGAACAACGTAAAACCAGCCAGGCTAATCCCTGTCCAGCGTTCATCAAACTCCAACATGGCCATGGAGCCAATCGCAGTAGGAACAAAATACAGGAATACTCCGGTTTCAAAGGGGTCATTGATGGCGGCAAAGAAAACTCCGATGTTGGAAGAGATCATCAGAATCACCTTGGCCGCTTTGTATCTTTTCTTTTGAATAAACCGGATCGAGATCAGCGGCATGAAAAAAAGAATGACATAAGCCGGCCAGGAATAATACACTCCATTAGCAATATCGACGATGCTGTAAATGAACGCCACTGCCATGCAGATAAGCGCCAGGTAGGCCGTCAGCATGATGCGCTTGAATTTCGGGTAAGAAAAAATGACTTCTTCACCGATGAGAAAATTCCGGAGCTTAAAAGAGTTAGCCAAACCCATATTGAATAGAAAACAATATTAACAAAATATGGATGATATCCTTACCCTGAAGGGCATTTGAACGAACCTGAAGAGGGAGTTCTTAATTCTTCAGCCAGCCCTGAGGATCGAGTGGCACTGTGATTTTCCTGACCTGAAAGCGCAATTCTGATACGCCCTCGCTGTTTACCTGCAATTGACCTATTTCCTGACCCGTTACTACCTTCTGGCCATTTCGTACAATCACCTCTTTGAGCCCGGAGTAGACCGTAAAATAGTCGCCATGTTTAATGATCACCGAATTACCAATCATTGGGAAAAAGGCAACCCTACTCACCTGCCCGTCAAAGATACACTTCACCTTTTCATCCTGTTTTGTCTGAATATTAATACCATCATTTTGTATCCACACATTTTTCAGAACCGGGTGAGGTTGTCTCCCAAATTTTTGTGACACAAAGCCCGAAGCCGGCCATCCAAACTTCGATTTGTTTTCTTCGAACGAAGATGATAACGCAATGGACTCATCCACCACTTTTGTTGTCTTCGTTTTTGTTTTCGCTTCGCGTGCTTCTCTTGCTTCACGCTCTGCCCTTTCAATTTCTTCTTTGATGATTTTGTTAATCAATTCATCCAGCTGGGCTACGGCTTCTTTGGTATCTTCCAGGTCTTTTTTCAACCGTTTCTCTTCTTTCTCCAGTGACTTTACTACTCCTTTCTGTTTCTGCTTTAAATCGGTGAGCTGGTAATTCTCGCTGATCTCTTCACCCAGTAATTGATTTTTGGTTTCCTTTTTAATTTCTGTCTTCTTCACCTGCTCGCCCAATACACTTTGCACTTTCGCTATCGCATCGGCTTGTTCTTTGCGTGCCTTGCTGTATTGCTCCATGTATTTCAATCGCATCAGCATCTGATCGAATGACTGGGCTGAAAAAATAAAAGTAAGCCGATCAATTTTTCCGCTCGATTTCTGAGTGGACATCAGCAAGGTGGCATATTCCTGTTTTAGTTTTTCCACATCGTGCTGCAGCGAATAGATGATCTGCATGTTTTCACTGATGTCAGAGTCCAGCAGGTCTACCTCGCTTTTAATAGACATGATCAATGCCTCCTGCTGATTGATGCGCTGGTTTAATGCATTAAGCTCTCCAATAGAGTTCTTCTTTTGCTGGTTGGTTTCAGAAATGATTCGCTCGGTCTCCTTGATCTTTTCAAGGTTCTGCTGCTTTTCGCGCTGAAGCTGTGCTTTGGATTTCTTCTGCGCAAATGCAGGAGGTGCAGCAAGCAATGCAACAGAGAGCGATATAAAAAAAAGTAGTTTACCTGCGGTCATACTTACGCGGAATGGTGAACGGGAATTTCAATTCCTTATCGCCCACCTCTGCTTTGTTGTATTCAAATTCAATGGTATTGTTCAGCACACCGGCTGTCGCTTTATAAAACAAACTGATTACACCATTATAGGGGAACAACTTATCATTTACCTGCTGAAAGTTGCGATAGTTGATCGTCATTGAATTGTTACTGTTGGATTGCGTCAACTCTACGCGTTCCAGTTTGGTGGTGGCGCTATTGATATAGTTTTTAATATGTACATCGCTGTAATCCTGTTCCAGAATAGTGAAGCTGGGCTCACGGGTTACTTTATCCACCTCTGACTTGGCCTGAATCAAATTACCCAGCATACCCGCCTGCACCACGTCATAGTCAATTTTAAAATTAAACCGCTTTGACAGTTCACTGTAATCAAACACAAAATATTCCTTATCTACATTGCTCAGGATGGTAATGGAATCTCTGTTGATCAGCGCACGCCCGCCCTGCACACCCAGTACAGTAAAGTTCATCCAGATCACACTGTCCTTACGGATACGGATAGTGGCTTTTACTTCACGCTCCTTTTTATTGTCTTTAAAGTTAACACGTGCCTTGCCCTCAAAATATTCGAAGTCAACTTCCTGTATGTTATACGTAGCAGCGGGTACGGTGCCTACTATTGCAGGTGCAATTTTTCTGCTGCACGATGATAATACAACCGTGAATGCAGCAAAAAAGAACAGGGTGGTGAAACGCATAGATGCCGAAGTAGACAAGGTGAAAGAGTTACAGATCGTTTTCAATCCGTAAAAATAACTAATACAACCTTCTGTTAGCGATTTTTTTGTCGATTAGTTCATGGTCGCTGCTCATGCCCTTGGCTTTCTGCCACTGCTTCACGGCTCCATCGATATCTCCCAACTGGAAAAGAATATCCCCATAATGCTCAAAGTGTGTAGCGCTCACCTGCCCGCCATTGATGGCTTTTTCCATTACCTTCTTTGCCTCCTTATACTTCTCGCGCATGAAGAGCACCCATGCATAGGTATCGAGATACGAAGGGTTGTCAGGGTTGTTCTTGATGATCTGGGCAGCCATCTTCTCGGCTTTTTCCAGGTTCTCCTTTCGCAAAGCCAGGTAGTAGCTATAGTTGTTGAGAATAAGATCATTGTACGGATTGATCAGCAATGCATCATCATAGGCTTTGTCTGACTTGGCATACTCACGTGTACCGTTATACGTTTCGCCCAGCATACTGTTAATCTCCTGCAACAGGTTGGTATTCGATGAGGATAATTTTTTGGCTTGCTCCAAGGATGTGGCGGCTTCCCGGTAATGCTTTTTTCTCAGGTTGGCATATCCGTTGAAGTAATACAACATACCCTGATTAGGAAATAACTCAAGGCCTTCTTCAGAATGTTTGATCAGGCTATCCAACTCATTTGTCTGCGACTCGAGGTAGAGTAAATTTTGCCACACCTCAAAGCTGGTGGACCCTAACCGGATGGATTTCAAATATTCGGCACGTGCTTCATTGTTTTTTTTCATTGCCAGGTACAAGTCTCCTCCCACCAGATGCACATTGGCGTCATTGGGGTTGGTCTTCTTTAGTTTCTCGAACAATGAAAGTGTAAATGATTCTAATGACGGATCACTGACCATTTTACTGAGCTGATCGCTCAGCTGCGTACTGTATACACCCAGCATCAATACTTTACTACTTACCTCCACCGAAGGATCATCAAACACCGATAAAATGTACTGTCGTGCCTTATCTTCCTGCCTGGTATCACGATATAGTCCGGCCAAAAGCATTTTTGCACTTCCCGCATCAGGATTCTCTTTCAAATATTTCTCTACGTAAGGAATTGCTTTTGCCGCTTGTCCATTCTGTGATAGCGTTTCAGCAAAGCCAAGTACAAGTCGTTCTTCGTCCGGAAAGGCCTCCATCAGTTTCTCTCCTTCGCGGATGGCCTCTTCGGTCTTGCCTTGTTCCAGGTAAATACGTTGTTTGTTCAGCGATGACACTTCGTTAATACCTAAAATGCTCTCTGCCTTGTTATATACTTTCAGTGCTTCGTCCGGCTGACGATCGTATTGATATATGGCCGCTAGTTCATAGAGATAGTCTTCCGTGTTCGGAATCTCTTTCATCATGGTTTCCAACACCTGCACTGATTTTCCAAACTGGGTAAGGCTATTGTAAATGTTGGAAGCCAGCAGATAGAAATACTTGTTTTTCTTCTCCAGGCGCAGTGCTGTTTCAATACTAATGGAGGCCCGGATCAGGTCATCCTGCTTGGCACCACGCGAAAGCACTTCAGCAATCTTATAATGAACGGTGCCATTTTCCGGATTCAGTTCCGCCGTGCGCTGATAGTAGAGCAGTGCTTTGGTGTAATCTTCCAGAATAAAATACTTTTCTGCCTCAGTAAAGAAAAACTCGGCTTCGCGCAATCGGGGTTCTGAACGTACCTCGCCCGCCCGTCTCTTTTTATTTTGAGCATAAGAAGATACTGAGCTGATTATAAATAATGCCAGAGCAAAAAAGAAGGAAGAGGAAATACGGGTTTTCAAATGATCATTCTCCCGTGTTCAAAGTACACAAACGGGTCTTAAAAATAACGAAAAAAAGAACAGCTATAGTGTACAAAATTGTGGAAACTCTGCCCTACCACTTGCTGCGTGACGGCGTACTCCGGTAGACCATTGGAAAGACGTAATTGACAAATTCTTTGTACAGCGCCATTTTTTTGTCAGTAGTACATTTTTCTAGTTAAACTAACTCTGATCCCGCTTCCAGTTCTTTCTCTCAATAAAGAAAATAATTGCGGCAACCGCCAGTAACACCACCACATGAAAGAAAGTGGCTGCCCATTGGTTGGCAATGGGTATGGAATTGACCACGTACACCAAAAGAAAGGATATGCTGATATAGGCTATCGCCGATCCGACAGCATACGGAATCGGATAAAATTTCTGACCGATGAGGTAACAGACGATGGCCATTGATCCATACACGATGGCGGTGGCCCAGCTGCTGCCGAGATAGCCGGCAATGGGGATTAACAGAAAATTGAGTACAATCGTTACTACCGCACCGCCGATGGCAATGAGGGTACCATAATACGTTTTATCAGTCAGCTTAAACCAAACTGAAAAATTGTAGTACACACCCAGAAACAAGTAACCTAATAATAACGGAGGTACAATATCGAGGCCTTCCCAGTACTCCGCTTTTCTCAAAAACAAAAACTTCAGCACATCTACATTAATGCTTACTGCCAAGAGAATAAAACAACCTACAATAACAAAGTAATGATTGACCCGCGCAAACAGATGCGGCGAATTTTTATGCGATGCATTGGAAAAGAAAAACGGCTCGGCGGCCATGCGGAATGCCTGCACCGTGAGATTCATCAATACTGAAAATTTATAGCAGCCACCAAACACACCTACGGCATATGCTGAACTTCTGCCGGGATAAAAATTTTCAGGAAGCCACTTCTCCAAAGCCACACGTGAAAAAAATTCATTGGTCATTCCGGCAAGACCGGTGATCATAATGGGATATGCATAGCGTGTCATGGAAGGAAACAATTCACGATCGAAAGCCGGACGCCAGGAGATGAATGTTTTCAGAAAAAACA
>JAHEZH010000101.1 GCA_023251155.1 Flammeovirgaceae bacterium
CTCCGGCCCTCTCTGCCAACACCACGTATTATGTTACCATTGACAACGGGGTGTGTGAGAGTACACAGGTGGCTGCGCTGGCACAGCTATTGACTCCACCTGCCGCTCCCACAGCTACGAATGGTACAGGCTGCACTTCGTCTTCGGTTGTACTCAATGCAGCGGGGGCATCCAATGGTCAATACCGGTGGTACACCGCATCAGGAAAAGCTCCCCTATCCGGAGAGACCAATTCTTCTTACACTACGCCAGCACTCACTGCCACCACCACGTACTATGTATGCATCTACAATGGGTTTTGCGAAAGTTCCAGGGTAGCTGTTACAGCCACCATCAACCCTCCTCCGGCAGCACCTGTTGCGGTCAATAATTCGTTATGTGCCTCCGGTCGGGTAGCATTAGGTGTTACTGGTGCTAAAGACGGACAATACCGCTGGTACACCAGCAGCACAGGCGGGCAAGCCATTGCCTCTGAAGTGAATGGAAAATTCCTTACACCTGAAATTACTTCCACCACTACGTATTATGCCACTATCTATAATGGGCTTTGCGAAAGCGCACGCACACCGGTCACCGCAACCATTGGTGGTACCGGCTGTAACAATGCGCCGGTTATTCAACCTACTCCCATTGTTACCCAGATTGAAGGCAAGGTGACACTTGACCTGGTGGCGTTAATCAGTGACAAGGATGGAAACCTGGATCTGAATACACTGAAAGTGGTGGTGCCTCCCGCAAGTGGTGCCTCGGCTTCCATCACCACAAGTCATGCACTTATTCTTGATTATTCCAGTACTCCTTTCTCCGGCCTGGAATACCTGACCATCGAAGTGTGTGACCTGGCGGGTGCCTGTGCGCAAAAGCAATTGAGCATAGAAGTGGCGGGTGATATTGTTATTTACAATGCCATCTCTCCGGGTAATGATGGGAAGAACGATATCTTTCTCATCAAGTACATCGATATATTGACGAACACCCAAAAGAATCATGTGTACCTCTACAGCCGCTGGGGCGATGTGATTTTTGATATGGCGGATTACAATAACACCACCAAAGTATTCAGAGGGTTGAACAATAACGGAGATGAAATTCCTTCGGGAACGTACTTCTACAAAATTGAATTCGCGAATGGCCAAAAAGCGAAAACAGGATACCTTACACTAAAGCGATAGCGAAAACCGGACTACACGACTAAGGCATTTTCCCATATCCGCTGTAGCCACCATAGCCCGTATCCTGTAACCATAAAATCCGCGCGCCGCCTTTAATGCAGGAGAAGTAGGCATTGTAGGTTTTCGGTTTACCTTCCAAATCCGAGAAGTTGATCTGCCAGTTGTTGGGCATAGAATAGGTACCCTTTGATTTCACCGTCTGGAATTTAATGTTGCCAACCGGACCATTGGCTACCGCCAGATCCCAATTATACGTGTTGGTAAAAAACTGGAAATTCTGTGCGGATGAATGGGTATCGGCACCTGCGCTCAGTCCGGTATTGGCATAGACATATTGTGTCAGGCCGGAAAAATTATTCGTCCATTTACCAACCAGATCCGCAGGAGCCACTGCAAATTTATTGTAGGAGGCCATCACCTCCATCTTTTCCCAACCGTACGATTCCTGGTGGTAAGCACCGAATTCCAACTCAAATGTTTTCTTATCCGGTGTAACAAACTCAAGGTACTTGCCATCACCTCCGCTGTAGTGCATCTTAAACAATACCACATGCACCTTTTTGCTGGTTGCGTTCTCGATCAGATCTGCCTCAGCAAATGAAATGGGTTGCCAGCCCGACACGGGTTTGAATTCAAAGTTAGTGGCACTCGAATAGCGTGGCGCTACTAAAATGTTCCAGGCATTTTTCAAACCATCCATCAAACTGGAGTTGTATGCATCGGCTGCTGTATTCGGGTAATGAATCAATACGCTGATTGGCCCTTTGGTTACCTGAACCCAATCTTCCTGTTCGGTACTCGTCCACCCGTTATCAAAATTAGTGGTGTTAAAAGTAAACTTGCTGTTCGTGCGGGCCACATTACTGATGGTGTTCGTTGATTTCTCCGGCTGGGTCTGTGGAACCGTATTGGGTGACACGGTGGGCTTTTGCAAATCGATGCTTGCTAAAAACTTTTCCACCGCAGGCATAAACTCATTGTTGTTCATCAGCACAACAATACTCACGGCAACGTCATATCCGGTAACGGTAGTGAGCATGCTGACGGCATCCTTTTTATCGAATATCATTTTGGCCACACCGGATTGCGATGTCCAGCCACCTTCGGTTGTTGCCTGCGGAGCTGGCAACACTGCATCCGGAAAACTTTTGGCGATGAGATAGCCCCATTCACTATTGAAGTCCGTAACCGAATTGCCGCTGCTGCGGATACTCTTATATACCGATACACGGCACCAGCCGCCTGTCATGTTGTTGGTGGTCAAATACGAAACAGCAAAATCTTTGGCTTCTTTCTGCCAGCCTGCGGGTGCAACAAAAGAAGTGATGTCAAACGTTTCGCGCTGTTGCGAAAAGGCAGATGAACTGACGATGAAGACCGTTAAAAATAAAATGACTATTCTCATACATTCTCATTCCGTTAACAAACCTGTTTATTGTGATTTCGATAAAGAATTGATGGTGAAGTTTTGAATTAGTTGACTGGAAAGCAAGTACCCGGCCAAAAATCCCCTTTCTATCGGAGGCGATCGGCGCAAAAAACCGCTTATTTGCTATTCATACTCAACGAAGCCATTTAACCTGCTGACTGCAGCGGAAATGGATTTCCAACAAAAACGGTGAAGGGCAAAGAGGTAAAGCAGCGTGACTTACTGGGCAAGCGATGCCAACACCGCTTCATTAATTTTCTTAACGATAGCAGGGCCTTCATAAATAAAACCGGTATAGATCTGAATCAGGTCGGCTCCTGCTTTCAGTTTTTCGATGGCATCATCAGCGGTCATTATTCCGCCAACACCTATGATCGGGTAATTCGCACCCAAATGAACACGGAGGTAGCGGATCACCTCCGTTGATTTTAAAGCAACCGGTTTTCCGCTTAGTCCGCCTGCCCCTATCTTTTCTATTTCTTCTCTGGAAGTCTTCAGTCCTTCACGGGAGATGGTGGTGTTTGTAGCAATTACTCCATCGGTTCGTGTCTCCTTAAGTATCTCCACAATATCGTCCAGCTGAGAAGTGGTCAGATCAGGAGCTATCTTTAACAGAACCGGTTTGGGTTTTGCTTTCTCTTCACTCAACGCCTTCACCTGACTCAGCAATTTCTTGAGCGGTTCTTTCTCCTGCAATTCGCGCAAGCCGGGGGTATTGGGCGAGCTGACGTTCACCACAAAATAATCGACATAAGGGTAAAGCGTTTCAAAGCAATAGTTATAATCTTCAAACGCTTTTTCATTGGGGGTTACTTTGTTTTTGCCGATGTTTCCACCTACAATCACGTCCGAGTTTCGTTTCTTCAACCGCTCTACGGCAAGCTGCACACCGTCATTATTAAAACCCATGCGGTTGATCAATCCCTGATCGTGCGGCAAGCGAAATAACCTGGGCTTATCATTACCCGGCTGTGCCTTGGGGGTAAGTGTTCCTATTTCAATACATCCAAAACCAAACGAAGCCAGCTCATCGATCAGCTTTGCATTCTTATCAAAACCAGCCGCAAGGCCAACGGGGTTTTTAAAACGCACACCAAACAATTCTTTTTCGAGGTGCTTGTTCTTTTTCAAAAAGAAAAACTGATTGAGCGCCCGCATTCCGGGAATAGCTCCCTGAATTTTTAACAACTGAAAAGTGAAATGATGAATGCGCTCCGGATCAACGAGGAAAAGCAAGGGCCGGATAATGGACTTATACATGAACAAAAAGGACTAATACACTGCTGACGAAAGACAATCTGATTTGCCTGCTGTTAAACTTATTTCTTCTTTGATTTCTTAGGCTTGAGTGAGAATTTTTTAAACCCCTCGCCCACTACCTGGTCAATCATGCGACTCTGATCGCTGGATGCCGTATTCGTACTGGCATTGATACGCCATACCCGTTTCTTGTTACGCTCGTTCAGATCGATGATAAAACTTCCTTCTGCATAATCACGTGACCAGGTGCGGCTATTATCGCCGGGAGTCTGGCCCAATGGACCAAGCTGCTCTACATCTCTTCGATTCAGCGAGCCGATCACATAAGACACAATCAGGTCCGCGCTCGATGAATCCGCCTCCTGCAGTCCCTTCTCTTTCAGTTCTTCAGCAATGGAGGTGCGTACCCACTTTTGAAGATCTTCATCTTTCACTGTGCGCTCCTCTTTCGGGGTAATGATCTCCCCTTCGCCAAATGCAAATGTTTTATACTGTGTAAAGTCATGATTCTTATCGTATTCCACCTTCAAGCCTTGGGCAGAAAGTGAAAAGCTGATCACAAAAAGAAAAAGAAGTATGCGGAAAGTCATGCGGCAAAGATAACAACTCTTTTTGGTAAGCTGCTCATTTTTGGCCGTTGGCTTTGAGCCGATTCAGCAGCCAATCCCGGCTCCTGCCCCCATAGCCAGTTTCCACTAACCTACCATTCCGCTTCTCGGATGAAACTCCCTGATCACCTGCTTGAGATAATCCCGGTCCAGGTGAGTATAAATTTCGGTAGTGGTGATCGATTCGTGCCCCAGCATCTCCTGCACGGCACGCAGGTCAGCCCCTCCTTCAATCAGGTGCGTGGCAAACGAATGGCGAAACGTATGCGGACTAATTGCCTTCTTCAAACCGATCTTTTCCGCCAGGTCTTTTATAATAATAAACACCATCACCCGTGTCAGCTGTCTTCCCCTGCGATTCAAAAAAACAAACGCCTCCTGATCTGGCTTTACCGGAATCAATGGTCGTATTTCTTCCAGGTAGATGGTGAGGTATTTCATTGCATCACGACCAATGGGCACCAGTCGTTCTTTGTTTCCTTTTCCAACCACACGAAGAAAACCCAGATCGTAATAAATGTTGGTGCGTTTCAGATTGACCAGCTCAGACACCCGCAAGCCAGAGCTATACAGTATTTCCAGCATGGCACGATTTCGTCCGCCTTCGGGCGATGACAGATCAATGGCGTCCAGCAGCTTTTCAATCTCATGATATTCCAGCGTATCCGGAAGTTTGCGCCCCAGCTTTGGCCCTTCCATCAGGGCAGTAGGATCTTTGTCTACCAGCTCTTCAAACATCAGGTATTTATAAAACGCTTTGATACCGGATAGTATGCGTGCCTGGCTATGTGCACTCATGCCCAACTCATTCACATACGTGATGAATCCCTGCAACTGCTTCGGTGTCACCTGCTGCGCCGTCACCTTCGCATGCGTCATCTCCATAAATTGCTTCAGCTTGGTCACATCCATCAGGTACGCTTCAATGGAATTGTCAGAAAGCGAGCGCTCGATCCTGAGATATTGTCCAAAGTGTTTAATATGCATATCCCAGCTCATGCTGCAAGTTAAGGCACGTGATCATTTATTGAACATTTTTTTACAACGCAATAGGGCTGCCCCCCGATCCGGGGGGGCGAAGACAAGTCGGGCTATCGGTGACACGCTTTTGGAAAGCAAAATGATTTTCACTTCTAATCCCGGGCAGTGGTGTTCATTGCATGCGCAGCTGCTAGCTGATCGTCAAACTCTTCGGCTACATGAACACCGGACTTTCCCTACCGCACCATCTCCATTGATAAAATTCAAAATGAACCATCTTTCTTGCTAACTTGTGCGCAGAAAATAATCGGCTTAAAAATCAATCCGGTTCAGATCAACCCTTTCACCATGAAAAAAATTCAGATCATCAACGGCCCTAATCTGAACTTACTCGGCAAACGCGAACCCGATGTCTACGGCAGCCTGACTTTTGATGCATTCTACGAAGAACTTAAAAAACGATTTCCTGCTGCAGAGCTGCATTACTACCAGTCTAACGTAGAAGGCGAGCTCATCAACAAACTGCACGAAACCGGTTTTTCGTTTGATGGTATTATCCTCAATGCCGGAGCCTACACCCACACCTCCGTAGCCATTCATGATGCCATAGGAGCAATCAAAACTCCCGTGGTGGAAGTACACATCTCCAATGTCTATGCCCGTGAAGAGTTCAGACACAAAAGCCTCATCACTTCCAAGTGCGCTGGTATGATGACCGGCTTTGGCATGGAAGGTTATGCACTGGCGCTGGGTTATCTGCTTGGCCGACCAACAAAATAAGGATGTCTGGAAAAAGCCAAACGATGAGTGTCAGGGAAACTCAAATCAGTGATTCGATTCATTAACCAGATCTCTGATCACAAATGGGGTGATGACCGTTTATTCCGTTTGAATAAAACAAGAACTACCGAAAGGAAATTAAAGTAATCCATCATGATCTCATTCTATCCCGGACCATCGCGCACGTATGACGACATTCCGAAGTATGTGAAGGAGGCGCATCGCGAAGGTGTGCTGAGCATGAACCATCGCAGTGACGAGTTTGTGGCGTTGAGCAAAATGACCATCAAACTGCTCAAGGAAAAACTGAACATCCCGCGGAACTATACGATCTTTTTTACTTCCTCCGCCACCGAGTGCTGGGAGCTGATTGCTCAGTCACTGATCACCAAAAAAAGTGCACACCTCTACAATGGTGCCTTTGGCGAAAAATGGTTTGAATACACTCAGCGCCTGGTTCCCGGAGCCAAAGCATTTCCGTTTGATAAGGAAGGCGAGCCCGATACAAAAAAACTGCAATTAAAAACCGCTGATGTCATTTGTATTACCCAAAACGAAACCAGCAACGGCACGCAGTTAAACGAAAGGTTTATCTCCTTGCTACAAAAAATGAATTCGCATGCGTTGCTCGCCGTGGATGTGACTTCATCCATGGGTGGTGTTGCTTTGAATTTTAAATCCGCTGATGTGTGGTTTGCCTCCGTGCAAAAGTGTTTTGGATTACCGGCAGGTCTGGCGCTTATGGTTTGCTCGCCAAAGGCAATTGAAAAAATAAAATCAATCGGAGAAAAAAAGCACTACAACAGTTTGCTGTTCATGAACGAGATGATGGACCAATGGCAGACTTCGTACACCCCCAACGTGATGGCCATTTATCTGCTGATGCGGGCCATGCAAAAAGTGGATCCCATCCACCTCATCCACAAAAAATTAACAGCGCGTTATCAGGCATGGGAGTCGTTCTTCAGGCATTCAGAAAAGTTAACGTTGCTGATTGAAAATAAAAAAGTCCGATCAACCACTGTACTCACCATAACCGGTGCTCCCGAATACCTTGATCAGGTCAAAACAGCAGCACGCAAAGCGGGATTTGTATTGGGCGAAGGATATGGCGCCCTGAAAAAAGAAACGTTCCGCATAGCCAACTTCCCAGCAATCAAGAAAAAAGAAATCGCGAAGCTGATGAAGTTCATGGCTCACTTCCTATAATATCTTAAATCCAAGACATAGATAAAGCAGCGCGGGGAAAATTCTAATCCGGTCTCACTCCTTCTTTATTTATTTTCGCGCTTATGAAAAGGAAGCAAATGAGCATGCTGCTGCTTTGCCTGGCAGCCCTCCAGCTGACAGCGCAGGAGCAATCCCCACCAGAGCCGAAAAAAGAACTGGAAGAACTACGTCTGCCACTCAACGCTGACGGCAGTCATTATATCAAAGCTACTTTTCTCAACCAGGTGTGGCTGCGTTTTAACCAGAGCAATCCAGGCACCACTGTATTAACTGATCCCACGAAACAGACCGTAGATATCGGCCTGCGCAGAACGCGCGTGCAATTGTATGGCCAGCTGACGGATCATGTCGGCTTTTATTTTCAGTTGGGTCAGAACAACTTCAACTTCCTTTCGCAAAATGCCGGCAATCGAAAGCTGCAAATCTTCTTTCACGATGCAGTGACGGAATATAAAGTAAAGAAGAACAGCGATCTGCTCTATATAGGTGGCGGGCTTACCATCACCAACGGTCTTTCACGTTTTAGTCAGCCCAGTATCGGATCGATCATGAGTCTGGATGTACCTGTATTTGCACAAGCTACGGTCGACCAGACGGATGAGTTTGCGCGCAAGCTCAGTGTCTATGCCCGTGGCCAGATAGGAAAGCTGAATTATCGGTTAGTATGGAGTGATCCGTTCCCCATCACTACCAATGGACAAGCGTTACCGGTGGTCAACGTCAACGCCTCATTCGCAACCGACACGCATCACAAGCAATACCAGGGTTTCTTTGCGTGGAATTTCTTTGATCAAGAATCACATGTCACTCCTTACATGACAGGCACTTACCTGGGCAAGAAAAAAGTATTCAACTTCGAAGCAGGATTCATCACGCAAAAGGAGGCAACCGTCACTGGGTTATCGGCAATTGATCCGGACAGAAAATACCATGACATGAACTTGTGGTCGGTTGCCCTGTTCTATGACGCACCGCTTGATGTGGATAAAGGAACTTCATTGAATGCGTATGCCGGCTATTTCTATACCGACTATGGTCAGGGCTATTTACGCTACAATGGCATTATGAATCCTGCCAACGGAACCACCATTGCCGGAGCACCCACAAGCAGTTTTGGCAATGCGTTCCCCATGTTTGGAACAGGGAGTCAGATCTATGCACAACTCGGTTATCGACTAAAGAATGACCTGCTCGGCGCAGGCAATGGCACATTGATGCCTTACGCCACACTACAGCGTGCCACGTTTGACCGCCTCGATAAACCAATGAATGTATATGATGCAGGGGTGAATTGGTTGATGAAAGGGCATACCAGCAAAATCACACTCGACTGGCAGCTGCGGCCGGTTTATACACCTGAAAATACCCGTCTGATCAGAGCGGGTGGAATGAAAAGTCAGTTGACCATGCAATACCAGATCTTCTTCTGAGCAGGCGCGATTAATACGCCATTTTGTTTTAGTTTTGACTGATCAATCGCAAAGCCGGAGAGTATATGCTTAACCTTAAGGAAATTTTTTCAGTAACACTTATTCTCTTTTCGGTCATCGATATCATTGGCTCTATCCCGTTTATCATCATCATCAAAAAGAGAGAGGGAAGAATTCATACCGAAAAAGCCACGCTCATCTCTGCGGTACTGATGGTTGGCTTTCTTTATCTGGGGCAATCCATATTACAACTTTTCGGATTGGATGTAGCCTCTTTCGCTATGGCCGGGGCCATTGTTATTTTCATTGTGGCCATGGAAATGATTTTAGGAATTACCTTAATCAAAGATGATCCCGATGCGCAAGGTTCGGGCTCTATTGTGCCTCTGGCATTTCCCTTGATTGCCGGTGCGGGCACACTCACTACGATTATTTCACTACGTGCGGTTTATCAGGAAGCAAACATTCTGGTCGGAATCATTCTGAATCTCTTCTTTGTCTATCTTGTACTTCGTTCGTCCAGCTGGCTGGAACGTAAACTGGGCAAATCGGTATTTGCGGTATTGCGCAGAGTGTTTGGGGTTATCCTTCTTGCCATTGCGGTGAAGATTTTCAAGAACAACGTGAGTTTTTAAATCATCACCACCTTCCCTTTTTGATTTTCACATCGGGTAGTACTTACCTAAACAATCTCGTCTTTTTACAGTTATTGGTACTATGAAAAACATAGTAATCATCGGTGCCTCTTCGGGTATCGGGCAGGCGCTGGCAAAGCAACAAACCGATGCGGGCAACCACGTGCATGGCACTTTCTATTCATCCCAAACAGCTTCGGGTGAAGAAGGCCTGTCTTTGCACCACCTGAATGTATTCGATGAACCACTGGATGTGAGCTTTGCTCCGCAGGTGGTGGACAGCCTGGTATACTGCCCAGGCAGCGTCATTTTAAAACCCTTTGCCCGATTGAAACCCGAAGATTTTGTGAATGATTATCAGTTGCAGCTGGTCGGAGCAGTTAAAGTCATTCAGGCCCTTCTTCCCCGGCTAAAAAATGCAGCGCATCCCTCGATCGTGCTGTTCTCTACCATTGCGGTACAGTCCGGGTTCAGTTTCCATTCACTGGTGGCAGCTTCCAAAGGGGCGATTGAAGGCCTGACCAAAGCCTTGGCCGCAGAATTTGCCCCTAAAATAAGAGTGAATTGCATTGCTCCTTCCATCACGGATACTCCTCTGGCGGCAGGGCTGCTGAGCACGGAAGAGAAAAAATCAGCCAATGCACAGCGACACCCTCTCAAAAAAATCGGGCAGCCCGAAGATCTGGCTCATCTGGCTTCCTTTTTACTATCCGAAAAAGCAAATTGGATCACCGGACAAGTGATGCATGCCGATGGGGGGATGTCTACCTTACGGGTTTAGAAGAAGAACAGAGTAAAGAGAACCGCACTGAGCTGTTAACCATTTAAGTACATGAAGATTGATCAGAAACAACTACAGGACTGGGACAAAAAATACCGCATACGGTTTATCAACTCTATCTCGGGATATAAAAGTGTTCACCTCATTGGCACCGAAAACGCCAAGGGAAAAACCAATTTAGCCATCTTCAATTCCATCGTTCATATCAGTGCCTCCCCTGCGTTGATCGGCTTTGTGGTGCGCCCCGTCACCGAAGAGCACCACACGTATCGCAACCTGATCGAAACCGGATACTACACCATCAACCATGTTCATAAATCCTTTCTGAAACAGGCCCACTACACTTCAGCCAAATTCACAGACGAAGAATCGGAGTTCAATATGTGTGGCTTTACGGAAGAGCGTATAGCGCATTTTCCTTCTCCGTTTGTACAGGAAAGCAAAATCAAATTAGGATTAAAACTGAAAGAAGACATCACTATTCAGCAAAACGGCACGCACCTGATTGTCGGCGAGATCCAACACATCCTGATTGATGACAGCGTTGTTGAGCAGGACGGTCAACTCGATCTGGAACAAGCTCATGATGTATGTGTCACCGGATTAAATCAATACTCGTCTGTCACAAAACTGAAAAAATTACCCCAGGCACAACGGGAAGAATTGCCTGATTTCAAATTGAAGGAGCGCTCCGACAATGTGGTGTATGATCGCTATTCGGAAACGTACAACTCCAGCGTATTACCCTACGGAACAAACATTGGTGCTCCGCGCATTATGGAGACGGGCGTTTCACACTGGAGGAACTCGAGCATTTCCAGTTTCAATCACACGTTTAACAATAAAATAGAATCGTTAAAGAATGACTATCAGCGCTTGATCGATGAATACAATGTAAACGAAATGCTTTACCAGTCAAAAATGAATTTTGAACCCATCGTAGGTCAGGTCTATCATCTTTATCTGAATGCCAATCAGGATGAAAAATTTCTTTCGCTTATTTCCCCCGAAAGTTGGAAAATGGAGCATGTGGGTTCGTTCAAACTCAACCATGAAAAGATCTGGGAAAGAGTAAAGTGACCGCCTCATTATTGCTTATTACCTTCTTGCTTTATTCAGGAATAATAAGCGGATAATTCGTTGAAAAATACCCGTGTCCTTTTTGATGTATGGTGCCGGTGCCGGTGATTCAACACCCGGAACTGTTTTTACACACGTCAATACAACTCAACACATGACACCCGAAACTAACTCAACTCACTGATTCGAACGGAATTAAGAGAATGATGAGTTGCCCCAGCCAGAACAAAGAAAGAAATAACCACAAGACCTTCTCCGGGTCTCATCTTGATATTGGGCGATTTTTACGTTAAAATTACAAGCGTTATAAATCGGTTCGTATTGCTCACACCAAAGTATTTCCTTACAATATCCCATTTTTATGTTGATGAAGCGAATGAACTCATCGTTATTACCGCAATTGTGCAGGATAAACGAAGTACCGATGTTCCTAAAAAGCAGAGTTTAGCGATCTATGATTAGAATATACACGGATGGAGCCGCCCAGGGTAATCCCGGCAGAGGTGGCTATGGTACCATTATGAAATACGGGCAGTTTGAAAAAGAATTAAGTCAGGGTTTTCGGATGACAACCAACAACCGTATGGAACTAATGGCGGTCATTGTTGGATTGGAGACGATAAAAAAAGAAGGAATACCCGTTACCATCTATTCCGACTCAAAATATGTCGTAGACTCGGTGGAGAAAGGATGGCTGTGGGGATGGGAAAAGAAAAACTTCAAAGACAAAGCCAACCCCGATTTGTGGAAGCGTTACATTCCGCTGCATAAAAAATACAAGCCCAAGTTTGTATGGGTAAAGGGCCATGCCGGCCATCCGGAAAACGAACGCTGCGATGTACTGGCAGTAGCAGCAGCCGAAGGTGGTGGTTTATTGGTAGATCAGGAATATGAAATGAGTAAGTAAAAATAAGTTATAACAGATCCTACGATTCACACAGCAGTTAACTAATCGTTCTGCAGATTTTCGCCAGAACATCAAACAAGAAACACATGGAATACCAGATAGAAAACGATCAGCTCATTGTTAAAATCAAATCGAAAGGTGCTGAGTTATTCAGTATAGTCAGCAAGCAAACAAAACTGGAATACATGTGGGGTGCCGAACCTGCCTGGGCGAAATCATCGCCGGTGTTGTTTCCTATTGTAGGTACACTCAAGGGCAATACCTATACCTATCAAAACAAAAGCTACTCCCTTCCCCGCCATGGTTTTGCCCGTGATGAAGCGTTTACGGTGGAGCACTCGCAAAAAGAGTCGATTACATTTCTGCTGACTTCTACCATCGCTTCATTGGAAAAATATCCGTTCCATTTTGAGCTTCGCATTTCCTATCACTTGAAACAAGACGAGTTACATACCACTTACCAGGTGAATAATTCGGGCAGCGAGGAAATGTATTTCTCCATTGGCGCGCATCCGGCTTTCAAAGCTCCATTGATCCCTGCACTGGGTTACGAAGATTACTATTTGCAGTTCAGCAAAAAAGAAAACACACCACGCTGGCCGATTACTTCTGATGGCCTGATCGATGCAACACCCACCCCACTGCTTGCGGATACCGATCGTCTCGATTTAAAGCATGAACTATTCCATGCAGACGCACTGGTTTTAAAACAACCAGCCAGCGAAACCATTTCTTTAAAATCAGATAAGGACAAGCATGGCCTGGAGTTTCACTTTAAAGGATTTCCGTTCCTTGGCCTCTGGGCGGCAAAGGATGCCAACTTCATTTGTATTGAGCCCTGGTGCGGTATCGCCGATGCGGTAACCCACAATCAGGAGCTTACCGGCAAGGAGGGAATAGAGAAGCTTGCTCCTGCTGCTTCCTGGTCGCGTAGCTGGCGTGTGCGCTGTTTTTGATTTTTATCCACCTCTGCTTAAAGTAATAGGGCAGTCACCTTGCGGCCAATACCTTTATTTTAATCACTGAAGCTGGATAGTACTACCCGTTGACGGGTCGTCTTCAAAGAAAGAACTACTGTTTCTTGTATCAGCATGAAGTGGTGCGCGGGTTACAGAATAGTTTTTTTATAAGCGTAATCGCCAGGCAGGGGTTTCAAAAAACGGATCTCCCGGCCCAGTTGACTTGCTGCAACATCCTTCCGGCTCGGCTGTTTCACCTACACAAACCTGCTGTTCATCGCATTTCTTAATTAATGAGAGTGCTTCAATAATCAACGCGATAATTTTGAGTGTGAAATTTCCGTTCTGCCCCTAATCAATCCTAAAGCAATGAAAAGAAAAGGTGTTATACTCCTCGCTATTTTAAGTATACTGATCGGGTGCAAAGAAGATGAACATTCTTCTGCCGAATCGGTGGAAACGTTATTATGCTCATCTACTACGTTCTCCGCAACCGCTACTGTAAATGTTACTTATTCAGCAACAGCTACCATTCCCTACACAGGAGGAAATGGCATCGCCTATACGGATGGAGCAGCTATTTCCTCATCCGGTGTTACTGGGCTTACCGCAACACTGGCGGCAGGTGTATTGGCAGAGGGTGCTGGTAATCTTACCTATACTATTGCAGGCACACCCGCCTCATCAGGAACGGCTTCCTTCGCCCTCAGTTTTGGTGGACAATCGTGCACGCTGGAACTGGTGGTCAACACGGCTGCCACATCAAGTTGTGATTCACAGTCAGGCGTATCAAAGATAGTATGTCTGGCTACCAATTTCTTAGCTACGCTTACCAGCGCACAACAATCCTCGGTAGTGCTCACACTTAATCTTACCAATGCCAAACGATGGTCTAACTTACCCTGCGGGCTCTCGTGCCGCAACGGGCTTTTATTCAGTAGCCTCACTACCGCACAGCTGGCAGCAGCCAAAGCGATCATACAGGCTGCATCGGGTACACTTACCGAAGAAGGTTACGATGAATTCAAATCGATACTGGCAGCGGATGATTACCTGGGCACCATGTCTTCCGGATATTCTTCCGGCAATTATGTCATTGCATTTCTCGGTACACCAAGTACCACCGGCAAGTGGATGCTGCAGTTTGGCGGTCATCATTATGCGCAGAACATCACTTACAATGCAGGCCAGGTGGTAAGCATTACACCGCTGCACGAAGCCGTTGAGCCCAATGGTTCATTTACCGTAAATAATGTTACCTACAGCGGACCAATAGCCAACGAGCGCACCGCCATGCAGGAGATGCTTGCTTCCTTTACTACCGCACAACTGGCTACGGCAAAACTTTCCACTACGTTTTCAGATTGCCTGATGGTGCCCGGATCAACTACAAATACGTTCCCTGCTACCAAGCTGGGGGTGAAAGTAAGTACACTCAGCACCGATGCCCAGGGCAAAGTGCTCACCGCTATCTCCCGCTGGGTAGACGATGTGGACCCGGCCAGTGCTACCTCCTATCTCGCTACCTATCAAAGTGAACTGGCCGACACCTATGTATCGTATGCCTCCAACACCAGTGGGGTGTCAGGAACAGCGAGTTCATTTCTTACCGCCCATACCGATTATGTACGAATAGACGGACCAAGTGTGTGGATTGAATTTGTTTGCCAGAATGGGGTGATCATTTCAAACCAAATCCATTTTCATACAGTGATGCGCGATCATACCCGCGATTACCTGGGGTTATAGTCAACACACGATGGTAATGAATCCTTTTCACTTAAACGTAACATGAAAAATCCGCGACCGCGCTTACTGGTGGTTTTGACGTTCTTGCTGCTGGTTTCACGTATCAGTACGGCGCATCCGTCTCCTCATTCTCTTGTGTTTTTATACGTGAGCCCAGAGCGTGTTGCCATCGAGCTGGAGATTCCTTTACCCGAACTTGCCCTTGTATTGGGAGATTCTATTCAACACCATCCGGAGACATTAACCGACCGGATGAAAACAGAACTTGAGAATTATATCACCCATCATATCAACGCCTATTCAGTTAACCATCATCCCTGGAAAGTAACGATCGAAAAAATGCGGATGGACAAAGGCATGTACGCCGATAGTACCATTCCGTATTGGGAGTTGGTCGTAGCACTAAGTGCTATCCCGCCAGAGGGTGAATCGACTCGCTCCTTTACGCTAGCTTATGATGCCGTGATGCACCAGGTAATGAATCACATTGCGTTTGTTACCATCAATAGCGATTGGGAAACCGGAACGGTTCATCCGGCGTCCGATAATGGTGCGGCAGTCATTCCCATCGCGTGGAATCTTTCTGACCATTCCATTCATCCGCTACACATCCAGCTGCAGCAGGGAAGCTGGTGGATAGGTTTTAGCAGCATGGTTCTGTTAGGAATGAATCATATCAAAGAAGGCACCGATCATTTATTGTTTCTGATTACACTGTTGCTACCTGCACCGCTATTGTACTATAAAAAGCGATGGACCGGCTTCGGTGGGGTGCGGTACAGCCTGACCCGACTATTACGCATCATCACTGCCTTCACCTTAGGGCACTCACTGACTTTATTGATTGGCGCACTTGGTATTTTTGTCGTTCCAGAGAAGCCCGTGGAAGTGTTGATTGCATTCTCCGTTCTTCTTTCAGCCATACATGCATGGCGACCCATCTTTCCTGGCAAAGAGATCTATGTCGCCTCCGGATTTGGATGCGTACATGGACTTGCATTTGCAACCACACTCAGTAATTTACACGCAGGTGCAGCAACCATGACCTGGAGCATCCTTGGCTTCAACAGCGGAATTGAACTGATGCAATGTCTGATCATCGCTTCCGTTGTGCCATGGTTGATTTTATTGAGCAGAACACCTGCTTACAGATGGGTAAGGGTAACAGGTGCGCTTGGGGTTAGTGTTATCGCCTCCGGATGGATGATGGAACGCATCACCGGCAATAATAATTTACTTACGCTGCTGGTGTCTGACCTTCTTCCGTACTCCATGTGGGGCATATCTGCACTCGCCCTTCTTTCCCTGGCCTGCTTCTGGTATTTTAAGAAGAAGGCGTTAACTACCGTTGAGTAATTGCTCATTCACTCTTTAATACCTCGGAAGGATTACTTTGTGCAGCCTTCACGGTCTGTGAGCCAATCACCATGAAGGCAATCACCACCACCACCAGCAGGCCTGCGAACAGCTCCGTACTACCAATGGATTCATGAAAAGGAAAATGGGTGAGTACCAGGCGTTCGAATAAAAAACGGGTAAGGGGTAAAGCCACCAGCGCGGACAGGGCAAGCAGTAGCACAAAGCTACGGCTTAATAGGAATAGCACATCCGTTGAGCTTGCACCCAGCACTTTACGTATACTGATCTCCTTGAGTCGTGTTTCCGTGGTAAACACCACCATGCCCAATAATCCCAGCGAGGCAATGGAGATGGCGACGAACGAAAGGAAACCGATTACTTTAATCATAGCGGACAGCTCACTGTACGCTTCTTCAATAGCATCATCATAAAATGCAGCTTTCAATGGATGAACCGGATCGACACTCTTCCATACTTCCTCGATCCTGGCTACCGTTGCCATCGCATCATGGGTGTCCAGGCGTACGTTCAGCAGTCCATCCATCTTATCCTTGCGTAAATAGGCATCGGGTGTGAGGTAAGTAAAGGCCACGGGTTTGATTTCTTCATTGAGCTTCCCATAATGAAAGTCGCGGATCACGCCTGCCACCGTCAGTTTTCTTCCTGCCATCTGAAAGCCACTCAGCACCACTTCTTCACCTACTGCTTTTTGCGGATCACCATTGCCCAATTGAAACAAGTGCACGGTTTTTTCATTCACAATGATTTCGCTGGTCGCTTCTTTTGTTAACGGGCGGGTAACGAAATTCCGGCCTGCCACTAACCGGTATTCGTGCACCGGCAGATAGTTTTCATCAACCAAGTTGGTGAATACCAGCGTAGAATCGCGTGCGTTATTGTACTTCAAAAAACCGCCCCATGCATTGCCTACACTGGTCAGAATTTTGGATTGTGATACCCCCGTCACTTCGCGCAGGGCTTTCAGCTGATGAATCAGCTCAGTGGGCGCATTGCCTTGCAGTTCTATATTGAGAATATTTTTCGTGGTAAAGCCCAGATCGAAAGCAAGAATGTTTCGATACTGCACATAACCAATAGCCGTACTGGTAATGAAAATTAACGTCAACGTATATTGTATCATCACCAGCGCACGCCTGAAGTGGATGCCTTTGAACCGGTTGACCGCTACTCTGTCCCGCAATGCATCAATGATGTTCACCTTCGCAAAAACCAATGCCGGTAAGAAACCAGCCACCACGCCCACCAGCATCGAAAAAGCGATAAACGATACCATCATCGGTACGGTGATTTCCAGCTTCACCATTTTCAAAAGCTCAGGTGCAATGGTGAGGAACTGAGGGCGAAGTAAAAGGAACATCCCCAAGGAGAGAACGAGAGCGATCAAGGAGACCATTACTGCTTCCGCTAAAAACAGTGTACGCACTTCGCTCTTGCCGGCACCTATCGCTTTACGTAAACCTACTTCCTTGTAGCGTCTCATCGAGCGGGCAATGGAGAGATTGGTATAATTGAAACAGGCCGACAGCATCACAACCATCGCCAATCCGCCCACCACCCACAGTACGATCTCCGGCAGCACCGCTCTGATGGAATTTTCCAGCTCTTCACCCAACATGATGTGGTATAAGGGAAGGAGTGCGAGTTGTACCTGTGCCTCTTTATCCATTCTGTTCTCTTTGGCAGCAATCACATCAAGTTGCGCCTGGATAGCTGCAGCGCTTGTCTTTTCTCCTAGCAACACGTACACATAGTTTCGCTGATAAACATTTCCCCATTGCAGCAGGTGGGGATCTTTTTCCATGCGTGGCCCGATGGTGCTGTAAGAAACAAGTGCTTCAAATTGCAGATGCGAGAAGAAAGGAACGTTTTTTAAAATCCCTGTTACCTGATAGTGCTCCTCACCGAATGAGAGTGTCTTCCCAAGTGCTTCTTCGGCACCGAATATTTTCTTCGCGGTGGCTTCCGTCAGTACGATCGAGTAAGGTTCAGCAAGCGCGGTGGTGGCATCGCCTTTCATCAAGGGTAAGGTGAACAGGTGTAAGAGAGCCGGCTCGGCATAGTACCCTTTGACCGGAACCACAACGCCTTTTATTTGTGCATCACCGGCAAATTCCGTCTGTATCTTGGTGACGGCCGCCACACCTGACACGTTCTCTCTGATCAGCTGATCCGCCTTCACCGAAGCAGTAGCAAAGTTACTCCTGTACCCTTCCTTGAATTGGGCTTTGGAGGTGATGCGGTAGATCCGACTCCCCTTCTCATTAAAACGATCGTACGACATTAGATCATGGATGAAAGCAATCAGCAACAGACCCACTGACATACCGATGGCCAACCCCAGGATGTTAATGGCAGTGAACAGTTTGTTACGAACATTACTTCGCAGCGATGTTTTCAGGTGACTGGTGATCATGACTGTTTTATTATTTGATTCTGCTGCAAATAAAATTTAAACGTAACGCTGTCCCTACTTTACTTTGCCGAATCCCCGATCGGCTCACCCGGATGACATTTCTTATGAGCGGAACAGAATTACTCCTTTCCCAGCCATCGCTTAAAGTCCGCAATCCGGTCTCCGCTGACTACCACTTCCTGTTTTGCTTTTGGAAGCAGATCCAGTTTCCATTTTCCTGCCGACATCGTATGAACGAACTGAATTGCCTTCAGCGATACGATGAACTGCCTGCTCACTCGAAAGAATTGCTGAGGGTCGAGGAGCTGCACCAGTTTATCCAGACTATAATCCACCGGAAGAAGGGTGCCCTCATCCGTAACGAGTAAAACGGTTTTACTCTCCAGATAAAAATAGGCAATGCTTTCTGCCTGAATGGATCTGATCCTGGTCCCCACGGTAATCATGAATCGTTCTTTGAAGGTCGCCTTTGCCGGTTGGCTTAACTGCCTGATCAGGGCATTCATATCCGCAGGCAGGGTACCGGTCTGAAGTTCATGCCCACTTCGTAATGATTTGAATTTATCCAACGCGGCAGTCAGCTCCTCATCGTTCAGCGGCTTGAGCAAATAATCGATGCTGTTCACCTTAAAAGCCTGGATCATGTAACCATCGAAAGCCGTAGTAAAGATGATGGGAGTTTTCAGGTTCAGTTCGCTGATGATCTGAAAACCATCTCCGTCTTCCAGGTGAATGTCCATAAAGATCAGGTCAACCGAAGGGAATGCATTCGTTCTGAACCAGGCCAATGATTCGGCAACGGAAGAAAGCCGGGCAAGCACAGTAATGGCAGCATCGTACTTTTTGATCAGCGAGATCAGTCGTTCTGCGGTCAGCCGTTCATCTTCTATTACTACCACATTCATACGAGTGGAATTTTTACCGTGAACCATGTATCCTCTTTTTTCTGATCGAACGAAGTCTCCGTTTCAGCATAGGACGGAGTAATGATGTGCAATGGTTTATTGGTCAGCAACTGATAGCGGCTTTTAATGTTGGATAAACCTATTCCGGTTGATGTCATTCGTTCACTTCGGGGACGCATCCGGTTGCTGACCACAAGGTAATCTGCTTCAATGAAAATAGTTACCTCCAGGGGCTCGTTCGCTGACATGCGATTATGCTTCACGCTGTTCTCGATAAGTAATTGTAATGAAAGCGGAGCAATGAAATACTTTTCTGCTTCAGCAGTAGTGACCGACACCTTCACCTCAAACTTGTTTTCAAAACGAATCTTCAGCAGAAAGGCGTAGGCCTGAAGAAAGTCCAGTTCAGTCTTTAAAGACACCATTTCATTGTCTTTCTGCTCCAGGATATAGCGGTACGCCTTAGAGAGCCGGTCGATGAATTTTTCCGCAAGGTGGGCATCCACGTGAACAAGAGAAGATAATATGCTCAGACTGTTAAAAAGAAAGTGCGGGCTCACCTGGTTCTTCAATGCATTCCATTGGGCCAGTGCATTTTCCTTCTCAAGTTGTTCCGCCCGTATTTCCATAACACGCATTCGCGCCTGCGCCTTACGATGGAGAAGGAGATAAAAAATAGAAATGGAGATCACAAAAGTAAGGGCATAGTTGATTCGTCCGATGGCTGTCCACAACAGGAGGCGCGGCTTCTGACCCGGTGACAGGAATGCGCCTTCGTCCATTGAATGCATGAGTAACGACCAGGCCTTCGTACTGAGCTTAAAAAGTAACTGCGAAAAGAATACCGCCAGCACAGCCACAACAACCGACACGATGATGGTGCTCATGCGCAGTTGCGGCACGCGTGACCCCATCCATTTTTCAGACACCAGGATGATGCGGTCGATGGCGATAATCAGCAAAACATAAAACACCCAATGTACCACCGCCGGCAGCGCCAGGAAACGAATGTTCTTCCAATGCTGCAACGGAATATTGGCGGCAATGGTAATCGGATAATAGATACACAGCACCGTTAGTGCGAGGTACATCGCCCGTAGAAAAGATATCCGGTCCTGCTTCCACTCCATCATACAAAAGCAAAGGTAAGGTAAGCCGGTTAGTTGATCATTGCCCGCTATGCAGCCGAATTCCGGATCACCGATTGAACTGGCTGAATGCCCGTTTTTGAAGGTTGAACCGGATCGGTGAAGGAACAGGAAACGGGTGGATTACGGCTTGATAAACACGGAAGAATGCATCCCTGCCAGCAAAGGGCCGATGTCTTACAGAAAGATCGAAGACTGTGGTGTTTATTTTCGATTCATCGCGAACGCTTCCAGGTAGCGGCAGGCATCCCAAAATCTGTTTTTATCTTCTTCACTCATGATGAATCAAAACAGGTTCAACATGTAGTCGTTGAATA
>JAHEZH010000102.1 GCA_023251155.1 Flammeovirgaceae bacterium
TTTTTCGATCAGCGGTGGCAGATACAATATGTACATGTAAGCCATGTGTAAAAATAAAAAGAGGTCATCTTTTATGGATGACCTCTTTAGTGGGAGCTGAGGGGTTCGAACCCCCGACCCTCTGCTTGTAAGGCAGATGCTCTGAACCAGCTGAGCTAAGCTCCCTTTATTTTAAGGACTGCAAAGGTAGAAGAGAATTTCAATTGAACAAAAATATTTTTCAATCCGGTAAAAGAATTTATCGCTCTTTTAAAACGGATTCAATGGATGGCTGAGAATCAATAAATTAATAAGACATAGATTCTTCCCATGATTCCAAAAATCAGGCAAGCACGGCTTCTTTCCGGATAATAAAATCGTGCACTGCCTGCACCACGGCAGGTGAACGGAGATTATGCCCGAGGCTTTCGGTGGTCATCAGTTCTGAATTTTTCCAGTTTTGATGTACCTCCTGTACCTTATGATAAGGGGCATCCGGATCGGTACGGTCGTGAATGAGCAGGCACGGAGTAGTCAGCTCTTTCGCCATTACAGGCATGGAAAAATACTCCGGCAGATGGCCGATCTCTCTCTCAAATGAAGAACGGATTACGTTCATGGTAGAATTCCACAATCCAAGCACTCCTTGATAAAAACGAATAAAGTCGTTTACCTCAGAAGGCATCCCGGTGATGATTACCTTTTGCACAGGGAATGCCGGAAGACGATGCAGGGTGTACAGTGCCGTCATGCTTCCGAGTGAATGACTGACAATGGTATCGATTGGTCCGGTGTCGGTCACGAATTTTTCAAGCAGGCGGCTATAAACGACCGCATTCAAATATTGGCCGCCCGATTGGCCATGAGCAGGAGCATCAATGGCATAGATGGTATAGTCCTCCTTCGATAGAACGTTAATGTAATTCTTCCAGCGAAAACTGTGACTTTGCCATCCGTGAAGAAAAAGCAATCTGTTTTTACCTGATCCCCATTTGTAAATTTTGATAGTTGTGTTTTCAAAAGGATAGTTGATTTGCTCGGCCGTGTTCAGAAAGCTGAGCTGATGTGCTTTGATCTTTGCTCCAAACGGTGTGCAAAAGAAAAAGAAGCCTTTGCGACCGCCAAGAGAAGGTGCAGCCAGGGTCAGCAGATTGAAATAAAAGCCAATGAATTTCGGAATCAGTTTTTTCATGTTTCTTTTTATTTAAGATACCAATCGGTATCTATTGGTTTAAAAAAAATCACACTTCGATTTCTTTCACAATTTGGTTGAGGTGTTTGACCACCCGCGCCATATCTGTATTGTTTCCCCGCAGTTTACCCATCATGATCGCACCTTCCAGTGAAGCAATGATCAGCGTGGCGTAAAAATCTTTATTCACCGATGGCTTGATCTGCCCGTAGCGAATACCGTTGTTTAGGATGTGGACAACGGCTTCGTGAAGTGTATCTAAGATGATGACGGCCTGCTTGCGCAATACCGGATGTGCATCATCTGCTTCGGTAGCTGCATTGAGTAATGGGCAGCCTCCTTTCAGGGGAGAATGGGTGGTATAGCTCTCAAAGAACTTGAATAATGCTTTCAGTTTATCAGGCGCGGTCTTCTGTTCGGCAATACACCTGCGTGTATGCTCAAACATAATGTCCGATAAATGGATGAGTGTTTCTTTCTCCAGCTCGTCTTTATTGGTGAAGTGACGATAGATGGCCCCTTTGGTAAGACCGGTAGCGCTAGTAATATCACTGATCGAGGTAGCGCGATAGCCTTGTGTATTAAACAGGGTTCCCGATTTACGCAATATCTTCGCTTTTGTGATTTCCGGCTGCCGCATCAACAAAGATACCGATTGGTATCTAAAATGCAAAAGCACGATGGCGTGAGGAGGTGTGGTGAAGGGATCAAATTAATACGGAGAAGGGCTCACGCTTGTCCAGCCACCATCAATCACCAAGGACTGACCGGTGATGTGGCGTGATGCCGGATGAACCAGGAATAATGCCGCATGGGCAATATCAGTCACATACGCAGGCCGGCCCATGGGGGTGATTTCCGACCATGTTTTTTCATAGGTGTTATCCATGGCGGTTCGTTCGGTTAATGTAGCGCCTGGTGCGATAGCGTTGACATTGATTTTATAGGGAGAAAGTTCAACCACCAATGTCTTTGCCAGCATCTCCAGCCCTGCTTTGCTCATCCCGTAAGCTGCGAGATTTTTATGTGCCTGATGCCCGGTAACTGAAGACATGAATAGAATACTTCCTCCTGACGCTTGTCGAATCATTTGATTGGCTGCTGCCTGTGCCTGGAAAAAACTTCCGGCAAGGTTTACTTCCATCACACGCATGAAATCTTCTTTGGAGTAATTCAGGAACTCACCAAACAAAGTAATCCCCGCATTAGCAATGATACTGTCCACGCGGCCAAAGGTGCTTACCGCCTTATCAATCATTTCCTGAATCACACTTTCCTGTGAAACATCGCCAGAGAAGGCAATGCAGGATCCGTTGTTTTGCTGAATAGCAGCTGCGCCTTCTTCGGCCAGGGATAGTTCCAGGTCGTTCAATACAATATGGGCTCCTTGCTCAGCCAGTTGTTTGCAGATTTCGAGACCTATGCCTTGCCCCGCACCGGTTACTATGGCTACCTGATCGTTAAATGGTTTCATTCAATTCGTTCTTCGTAAATTCCAATTTGTCATTACCTAATGTGAGTCTCTCGTCACTTCACTTCCCGATCCTCCTTGGAGGAAATCCATGTCTGCACCCAGGTGAGCCTGCTGCACGTGAGCCTGATACAACTTTACATAACCACGATGATACGTTTTATGCGTGGGCTTCCATGCTGCTTTGCGTTGAGTGAGTTCTTCTTCAGAAACTTCGAGTAGCAAGGAACGATTGGCAACATCAAGTTGGATAATATCTCCGTCTTGGATCACCGCAAAGTTTCCGCCCAAAGCTGCTTCGGGTGACGCATGAAGGATCACCGTTCCAAATCCCGTTCCGCTCATGCGGCCATCACTGATACGTACCATATCGGTAATGCCTTTCGCCAATAATTTTTTGGGAATACTCATATTGCCTACTTCCGGCATGCCCGGATATCCTTTTGGACCAACATTTTTCAAAACCAGCACACTGTTCTCATCGACATCCAGCAACGGATCGTCGATACGTGATTTGAAATCCTCAATGTCGTTGAATACAATTGCCTTACCGGTATGTTTCATCAGATGCGGGCTGGCAGCCGATGGCTTGATCACGCATCCATTCTCACACAGGTTGCCTTTTAATATGGCAACACCTGAAAGAGGATTGAACGGATTGTCAACCGATGCAATTACTTCACGGTTATAGCATTCTTCGGCGGCATAATTTTCGTTCAGGGTTTTACCGTTCACGGTGATACATTCGCCATGAAGAAAGCGATCCAGTTCTTTCATCACCGGAGGAAGACCACCGGCATAATAAAGATCTTCCATAAAGTATTTGCCGGAAGGCTGAAGGTTAGCGACCAAAGGAATATTGGCCGAGAGGTGATCAAAGTCATCCAAAGACAAATCAACGCCAATACGTCCAGCCAAAGCAAGTAAGTGAATGATAAAATTAGTGGAGCCACCAATGCCGGCATTGACCATGATTGCATTTTCAAATGCCTTGCGTGTAAGAATGTCGGATAGTTTTAAATCTTCCTTCACCATTTCCACAATACGCCGGCCCGACATTTGCGCCAGTACTTTTCTTCTGGAGTCAGCTGCGGGTATCGCAGCGTTGTGTGGAAGTGATAATCCGAGTGATTCCACCATGCATGCCATGGTAGACGCCGTACCCATTACCGCGCAATGCCCCCGGCTTCGGCACATGCATGCTTCCGCTACTGTTAATTCCTCCTGGCTCATTTCTCCTGCGCGTACGGCATCGTTGAATCTCCACACATCACTGGTACTGATATCTTTTCCCTGGAATTTGCCAGTAAGCATTGGCCCACCGGAAACCACCAGCGTGGGGATATTCACACTGCACGCTCCCATCACCAGCGAAGGAGTTGTTTTATCGCAACCGCATAACAACACTACGCCATCCATCGGGTTGGCCCGAATGGATTCTTCGACATCCATACTCGCCAGGTTTCTGTAGAGCATGGCTGTCGGTTTGATGAGTGTTTCTCCTAATGACATTACCGGAAATTCTACAGGGAAACCACCGGCTTCGGATATCCCCCGCTTTACCGATTCAGCCAGTTCACGAAAGTGTGCATTGCACGGAGTAAGTTCAGACCAGGTATTGCAAATGCCAATCACCGGCTTACCGCGAAACTCATCATCCGGTATACCCTGGTTTTTCATCCATGCCCGGTAAATGAAACCGTCTTTGCCTGTTTTACCAAACCAGTTCTGACTTCGTAGTTTATTTTTCATCGTGTACTAATTCATTCTAAATTTAGAATAAAATTCTACGTAATACAGAAGAGGACAAGTGAGATTAATTCAAAGTAATTTGAAGCACTACTCCGAACCGGCCACTATTCCATTTTTCTTTGGTGCCATTGTCTGTCTTGTTGATTAGTTTCGTCCGTCCATAGGTGAGGGCCAGCCCCGCAGCCAGGTGTCGGGTTAGCCACCATTCTCTTCCTGCTTTGAAGAAAAAGGATAATCCGTTGTCGGTTGTACTTTTACTTCTGCGATCACTGAACGAAAAGTAGCCGGTGCCAATATTACCCGCAATGAAATAGTTACGGTGAGTATAGCGGGTCACACCAAGTCCGATCACGGATTCATTTACCGCATAGGTAGATGGAAATGTAGTATTATTGATGGTGGGTGATGAAAGATATTTGCCTGTAAAAATTCCATGAAGAATCCACCTGGGTGTAAGCGCACCGCCCACCTGTACATCAAACTCCGTTCCTGTGCCGGAGATAGATGCTACACCAGTGTTAGTATATCCATTGATCTTTCCTTGCATGGCTCCGCCACTTACCGATAGGTAAACACCATGATGTGTTTTGAGCTTAGCTACTTGCTGTGCAGCACACTCGTAGTACGAAATGAAGCAGATCAGAATACATTTCAGTTGGATAAATCGGATCATAGATAACAAGTTAACAGAAAGGCAAATCATTTTTTTTCAGGATGATGAAGGCGACTTGCGTTTGTGTACCAATGCCTATATTTTCCCTATGAAGGGAACTATTGTAACTACAAGAATAGTTCTTACTTTTACCGTTATGTCTCTGGAACAGGATATTAAACAGGAAAAATTCAACAACGAATTTGATAAGATGGCGGTGAATATCTTGTTCACCAGTTCGTGGTTGCATCATATCAATGCGAACAGATTGAAAGCACATGATATTACTCCTGAACAATTTAATGTACTGCGCATACTTCGGGGCAGCCATCCTAAAGCAATGATGCTGGCAGACATTACTTCGCGCATGATTGACAAAAGCAGTAACTGCACACGGCTGGTGGAGAAACTGAGACAAAAGGGCCTGGTTGCGCGCGAAATATGTGAAGGCAATCGCAGGCAGGTCGATATATCCATTACCGATCAAGGTCAGGCCATCTTAAAGAAAATCGATAGTGAAGAAAATGAATGGCTTTCAACGTTGAAAAATATCACCAAGACGGAAGCGCAGGAACTCAATCGTATTCTTGATAAGCTGAGAGGATAATTTCGTGTGAAGAAGTACGTGAGAAGAGTTCGCATCGTCTCGCTTTTTAAAAATACGAGCTGACTGGTTTTATTCTGGAAGCGCATTACTTCTTTTTTAACAACAGTTATGATTTGCTGTTACCGCTAATGTAATTTGTAAGAAATAATAAGACGAGAAATTATTTCTTACCCACCTGATTCCTTATTTCTAATACGATACTAATTCTGAAGAGCTCAGATTGGTATTTTATTGCCTCAAATTTACAGTAGCGTTTCGTTGGCCCGATTTTTTTGTAGTAAAAAGAGGAATGATTATGGAAGAAAATAAAAGCAAAAGATTAATTCTGGTATCCAACCGTTTACCTTTTCAATTACAGGAAATAGATGGAACTACTCAGATGGTACAAAGCGATGGCGGACTGGTAACCGCTCTGAAGAGTTACTTCGAACAACCCTCTGCCAAAAACACATTTGAAGAAAAATTATGGGTAGGCTCAGCCGATTTTCCCGAAGGAAGATGGAAGAGGTATAACAGCAAGAAAAAAAACACAGAACAATTTGCAATCGATCCTCTGTTTATTGAAAGCAGAGTGTATAACAAATATTACAATGGCTTTTGTAATGCCACCCTATGGCCGCTCTTTCACTATTTCCCTTCGTATGTAGTCTACGATCAGGATACGTTCGAGAGTTATGAAAAAGTAAATCAACAGTTTGCCGAACATTTACTTCAAATCATTCAGCCTCATGATACCGTCTGGATTCATGACTATCAATTGTTTCTCTTGCCGCAATTGATTCGCGCGAAAGTACCCACTGCGCGCATAGGGTTCTTTCTGCACATACCTTTTCCATCGTATGAAGTATTTCGGTTGCTTCATCGCCCATGGAAGGAAAAAATTATCCGCGGATTATTAGGTGCTGACCTGGTGGGGTTTCATACGCATGAATACGTCCAGCATTTCCTGAAAACAGTACGAATGGTATTGGGATACGATCATCAGTACCGCGCCATCGCCATGGAAGACCGTATTGTAAAAGCAGACTTGTTTCCATTAGGTGTAGACTATGAAAAATTTCACGCTTCCGCCGAAGCGGAAGAAGTGAAGCGGGAAAGAGAAAAGATCACCAGTAATTTGTCGGATAAAAAAATCATCTTCTCTGTAGATCGCCTGGACTACACGAAAGGGGTAACACATCGTCTACAAGGATTTCATCGCTTCCTTGAAAAATACCCGGAATGGAAAGAGAAAGTAATCTTTGTTTTGGTTGTCGTGCCTTCCCGACAAATCATTTCCAAATACAATGAGCGAAGAAAGCTCATTGAAGAAGAAGTGGGTAGCATCAATGGCAAGCATTCAACGCTATCATGGCAACCGATTATCTATCGTTACAATCATCTTAATTTTAATGAACTGTGTGCCCTGTATCAGGCCGCGGATGTGGCATTGATTACGCCTTTGCGCGATGGGATGAATCTGGTAGCAAAAGAATTTGTGGCCAGCTGCGCTGATCAGCAGGGTGTATTGATACTTAGTGAACTTGCCGGTGCGGCCAATGAACTGAGCGAGGCGTTGCTTGTTAATCCGCTGGATGAAAACGAACTCGCAGAAGCAATCAGTCAGGCACTGGTAATGGAGCCGGAAGTGCAACGCAAAAAATTAGCACAGATGCAAAACAGACTTGCCGGATATAATGTGGTAAGCTGGGTCAATGATTTTCTGCATCAGCTGACCGATGTGAAGGATCGCCAGGAGAAAGAACGCCTGAAGTTCATCACCAGTGCGGTGCGTAAAGAAATAGTGAGTGATTATAAAATAGCCAACAAACGGAACTTGTTGCTCGACTACGATGGTACATTGGTGAACTTCACGCGCTTGCCACAGGAGGCGGTTCCCGATAAAAGGTTATTGAGTTTACTGGCCAGATTAGGCGAAGATCCGAATACCAATCTCACCATCATCAGCGGCCGGGATGCTAACGTGCTGGAGTCATGGTTTAAGAACGTACCGGTCAATCTGGTGGCAGAGCATGGGGCCTCTATCAAACGCATAGGACAAGGCTGGATTGTGGAACCGAACATCGATCAGGAGTGGAAAAATGTTTTGAGACCTACCTTTGAAATGTTTGTAACACGTTGCCCCGGATCATTTATCGAAGAGAAAAATCATACGCTGGCATGGCACTATCGCAACGTAGATCCCGAGTTAGGATTTATCCGTTCACGCGAATTGCTGGATAGTCTTTTTCACCTCGTGCGCAATGTGCACTTGCAGGTGATTGATGGTAATAAAGTGATTGAAGCACGAGTGGCGGGCATCGATAAAGGAGTGGCGGCAAGGAAAATAGTCGATGAAAATGAGAGTGATTTCATTCTGGCCATTGGTGATGATAAAACGGACGAGGATATGTTTCGTTCATTAGAGAAACAGGCCATTACCATAAAAGTGGGGCCCGGACATTCGCTTGCTCATTATTCAGTGACCTCTCCGAATGAAGTGATCGCCTTATTACACGAACTCACCAATTAATATATGAATATTCATAGCTATAAGATGGGCGTGATTGGGAATTGTTCCTACCTCGCTTATGTGGATATGTCGGCCAATATCAAATGGATGTGTCTCCCCCGATTCGATAGCTCATTTCTGTTTGGATCGTTGCTGGACTCAAAGAAAGGAGGGGACTTCTTTGTTACGCCACAAGGTGAATTTACAAGCACTCAGTATTATATTAATAACACCAATGTGCTTTGCACGGAGTTCCGGTGCGCATCGGGTAAATTCAGAGTGATGGATTGCGCTCCCCGCTTCGATCAGTATGAACGGACGTTTCGGCCGTTGATGCTGGTGCGAAAAATTGAATTGCTCGAAGGCAACCCGGTGATCAATGTTTCATGCCAGCCGATGGGGGATTATGGAAACATGAAACCGGAACGGGTACACGCCAGCAATCACATTCGCTTTCTCAACTTCGATATGCAGGTGCGATTGACTACCGACATTCCGTTGTCGTACATTACCGAAGAGCAATCTTTTGTACTGGACCAAAACCATTACCTTATCCTTACCTATGGAGAACCCCTCGAAGCTCCGTTGAAAGGGACTGCCGAAGATTTTATCAATAAAACGGTTCGTCATTGGCAGCAGTGGATTAAGAGCACCTATGTTCCGGATATTTACCAGGAGCAGGTGATTCGCTCTGCGCTGGTGCTCAAGCTGCATCAGTATGAAGATACAGGAGGTATCATTGCATCCGGTACGACCAGCTTGCCTGAGCACAACGGCAGTTCACGTACGTGGGATTATCGGTACTGCTGGTTTCGCGATTCCTACTATACATTGAAGGCCTTTAATGAGATGGGTCACTTTGATGAGCTCGAAGGTTATTTCGATTACATCCAGAATATACTGATGCGTGATGGTGATCGCATGCAGCCACTGTATACCATTACGGGCAAAAAAGACATTGAGGAAATTCATATCGATCTGGAAGGTTATCTGAACAATCAGCCTGTACGTATTGGTAACAAAGCCTACGAGCAGATTCAAAATGATGTGTATGGACAGGTGCTGGTGGGGCTGCTTCCATTGTATATTGATAAACGATTGAGCTTTGCTAAAAAGAAATCGTACGGTCCGTTGGTCAATCGTCTTCTCAACTGGATTGAAAGTACGATGGATGAACCCGATGCCGGCTTATGGGAATTCAGGAATATAAAGCAGGTGCATACGTATACGTTGTTATTTCATTGGGCGGGCTGCAAAGCCGCTGGCAAGATCGGCCAGATGATGGGCAACCATGAAATGGTACAGCGTGCATTAGTATTGGAAAAGATGGCCAGCGAACGAATAGAGAACTGCTACGATCCGAAAAGGGAAGTGTACACCCAGGCGATGGGTGCAGAACATCTCGATGCAAGTACACTCAAGATGATCACGATGAATTATCTCGATCCAAAATCAGAGCGAGCGGCCAGGCATTTGAAAGCACTTGAAGATTTACTGAAAACAGAGCAGGGCCTTTTCTATCGCTATGTGCATCAGGACGACTTTGGAAAACCGGAAGCAACATTTTTGGTATGTGCTTTCTGGTATGTAGATGCACTGGCATGTGTGGGACGTGTGGATGATGCGATTAAAACGCTCAACGGAATTTTACCCTATGCTAATCACCTGGGTTTATTTAGTGAAGATGTGGGATTGGATGGATCACAATGGGGCAACTATCCGCAGACGTATAGCCACGTGGGGTTGATCAACTGCGTGTTTCGTATTTCCAAAAAGCTGGACATCCCTACATTCAAATAGAACTGAACTCATCGCCATCACGAATTCACTATTCGCGATGGCGATGGTTTAGCGTGTTAGTCGTTCCGCAATACTTTAGTAGGATTTGCTGAAAGTGTTTTTACTCCTTGTGTCAGAATAATCAGCAATGTTATCATGGCCATCCCTCCCAGGGAAGCAATGAATATCCACCAGGGAAGATCGGTGTGGTACATGAATTTGGAGAGCCATTGATCCGCCACGTACCAGGCAGCAGGAAAAGCCAACCCCATAGCAATTAACATGACACCGCTGAATTCATTGGACAGTAAAGTGAGCACTTGCACCATGGATGCACCAAACACCCTGCGTATACTCATTTCTTTCGTTTTGCGCATGACATTAAAGGTAGATAAGCCCACTACCCCAATAATAGCAATGATAACGGAGATGATGGTGAACAGAAGAATGAGTCGGGAAGCTGTGATCTCGGTTCGGTACAGTTCATTGAATGAATCATCCTGAAACCAGTACTTCATGGTATAGGAGGGTTCCAGTTTTTTGTAAGCATCATTAATAGCAGTCAGTGACTGCTGTGTTGTTCCGGGTTGGTAACGTACGTAGAGAGCGGAACACTGCGTGTATTTCTCGCGATATAGCACCACAGGCAGTCGTGCTTTCTGTAACGAGGAGGTGTGAAAGTTCTGCACCACGCCAATAATGACACAGTCATATCCATTTACTTCGATGTGCTCGCCCAGCGCTTGTTTCAATCCCATCGTCTTTATTGCATCTTCAGAGATGATGGCTTCATTGTACAGTGTGTCTTGTGCTTTGGGAAGAAAATCTCTTCCTTCTTTGAATCGTAGTCCTATGGTAGAAGCAAATTCATAACTGCAACCAATGGCTTGAAAAGCAATACGTGTGTTTTCTGCCTTGCCGGGCCAGCTTACATTAATATTCGGTTGACCATCCAGCGGGTTATCATTGGCGGCAGCTGCACCGATGATGCTTGCATTTTTTTGTAATTCATTTTTGAACGCATCAAATTTTTTAAGTAACTGGAAAGTGGGTTCTATCCGAAGGGTATTGGAACGCTCAAAGCCCATGTCTTTATGAGTGATATAACTCATCTGTTGATACATGACACCGGTGAAGATGATGATCGCAATAGAAATGCTGAGTTGTACGACCAGCAATGATTTCCTTAACCGTTCAGAGCCGGTACCCTGCGCATTCATCTGGTTCTTTAAAATCTTCACCGGCTGGAAGGAGGACATCACAAATGCAGGATATAGTCCCGCCGCTAATGCCACCATAATCAGGCCTGCTATAATATAGAATACGATTTCTCCCTCATACCATTGCCGGCTTATGGGTTCGGTAAGCAACAGGTTGAAATAAGGCAGACTTAGCTGGGTGAGGAGCAGGGCGATGATAAATGCGGCAAAAACGATAATGAATGATTCACTGAGAAATTGGGTGATGATACTGCTGCGAAATGCGCCCGTAGCTTTGCGTATACCGATCTCTTTTGCACGGCTGGTGGCACGCGCGGTAGACATATTGATGAAGTTGATCACGGCCATCAATAATACCATTGAGCCAATAGCAATAAAAATGTAGATGTATTCTATGCGCCCGCCCGCCACTTTTCCGTTTTCAAACTTATCCTGAAGGCGCCATGCGGTTAATGGATAAGCTTCATAGTGTATGTTTTGCTTTCTGAATTCTTCGGATAATACCAACGGATCGTTTAGTTTTTTCGTTAGTAATTCAGGCGATGAGGCGGAATGTGTTTTGATATAGGTGGAGAACGCATACGTATCGAACTGACCATCGCTGATGCCCCAGAGGTTTTTAATAATGGCAAAAGGCATCACAAAATCAAATTGGAGTGTCGTGTTCCCCGGAGGGTTGGCATATACGGAAGCAACGGTTACTTCAATTCGGCCATCTATCTTGATTATTTTTCCAACGGCATCTTCAAATCCAAAAAGTTGTTCCGCCATATTTTCAGAGATGGCAATATGGTTAGGGGCTTTTAACGGATCGTTGTCGCCTTCCAGGATAGGAAAAGTGAACAAGGAGAAAAACGATTCTCCGGCATAGATTCCTTTAAGGAATACACACTCGTTGTTGTTGCCATCTTTACGGAAGCACAACTCGTTGGGCCAGCGCTCTCCTTCAATCACCATGACCTTACTTTCAATTTCAGGAATGGAAGACACATCCAAAGAAGCTGATGCAACATTATAGGTTTCGTAAACACCTTCTACTTTTGCATGAGCCAGTACTTTGTAAATGCTGTCGCTCTCCTTATGAAAGCGATCAAACGAAAACTCATGGCTTACCCAAAGTAAAATGAGGAACGCGCATAAAAACCCGATAGAAAGTCCAAACAGGTTGAGCGCGGAGTGAACGGGCTGACGTTTGAAATTGCGTAGCGTAACAATGTAGAAATTTTTAAGCATAGCAGTGGATAGTAATGAGTGAGTGTTCTTTTGTTTTGACCGGCGAATGTTCTTCCAGCGAAAGAAGCGAAGCACATTCCAGATGAAATAAAAATCAGCTTTGTATTTATTCTCTTTTGCACTTCGATAAAAGAGTTCATAGGCATCGCCCTGAATTTCTTCGAGTAGCCGCGGATTACAATACCACATCAGGAACCGATCGGCCCAACGGGGAGGTTGTTGTTTCATGTCCATTGAAATTGCAATGCCATTTTCGGAATGCGATTATACATTTGTGTGCGCATCTGGTGCGCTTCTTCCAATACACGCTTGCCGGCAGCAGTCAAAAGAAATATCCGCTTCCTTCTTCCACCCCGTTCTTCAGTAGGGTCGCTCATCTTTGAGGTGAGAAATCCTTTTTCTTCCAGGCGGGTAAGTACGGAGTGAACCGCACTGATATTAAGGCTTCGTCCTGCCTGTTTTTCAATTTCGTCCATGACCCCAACCCCGTAAGCCTCCGGGTAAAGAATGCCTACCGTGAGAAGAGTCAGCTCTTCCAATTCTCCTAAATATGATCCTTTCATGCGTTTTAGCCCGATTATTAATTCTACAAACGTGAAAGTAATGTATATGTTTCACATTTGTAGAGTGGGAGAGGGATTTAATTGTTGTAAATACAATAGTTGTATGTATCTTTATTTTAAACTTTACCGTTATAACACCATGGACCGCAAAAACTTTTTGAAAAACACCCTTACTGCAGCCGCAGCGCTTACGACAGGTGCTATCACCAGTTCTGTAGCGAAAGAAAAAGCTCCGGAGCAGGTAGGATTTAACCATTTACCAACTGTAACAACTAAAACCATGAATACTGTATTACACCGATCCACTACCCGTGGTCATGCTAACCACGGATGGCTGGACACCAACCACTCTTTCAGCTTTGCACATTATTATGATCCCTCACGCATGAACTTTGGTGTATTGCGAGTGTTAAATGATGATGTGGTAGATGGGGGCATGGGCTTTGGCCGGCATCCTCATGATAATATGGAAATCATTTCTATTCCTTTGTCAGGAGATCTGGAGCATAAGGATAGTACGGGTACCACCGCTGTAATCAAACAAAACGATGTGCAGATCATGAGTGCAGGTACGGGCATCTACCACTCCGAATACAATAAGAACGCGGATAAGAAAGTGAACTTCCTGCAGATATGGGTTTTCCCTAAAAAAGAAAACATAGAACCGCGTTATGAGCAGAAGACTTTCAAGCCCGAAGACCGTATCAACAAATTGCAGGAAATAGTATCTGCCAATAAAGGGGGCGATGGGGTCTGGATCAATCAGGATGCGTGGTTCCATTTAGGCACATTGAAAAAAGATTTTAAAACCAATTACACGATTAAACAAAAAGGCAACGGAGTGTATGTATTTGTGATTGATGGAGAAGTAAATCTGAACGGTCAGCAGTTAAACAAACGGGATGGGTTCGGTGTTTGGAATACAGACTCGATTTCGATTGCCGCCAACAGCGATGCAGAAGTTTTATTGATAGAAGTACCCATGGATTAAATTTTTAAAGTCCACGGTTGGCGGGGCCGGTCAACGGTGGACATTCTCACTATGAAAACAAGAACAGTTTCTCATTTATTATATGCCGATAAATACGACATGGGTGGAATGCCTGTTCGTCAGCCGTTTCCCACTCACAAAGTAGAGCAGATCGATCCGTTTTTGTTATTGCATCATGCCGATATCAAGGCTCCGGAAAATATCAACCCTGATCATGCCGGGGTAGGACCTCATCCTCATCGTGGATTTTCTCCCGTTACGTTTATATTTCAAGGGGGTGTGCATCATCGCGATAGCCGTGGTAATGACAGCGTGATTTATGCCGGAGGTGCTCAATGGATGAATGCCGGTAGGGGTGTCATCCACAGCGAAAGACCTCCACGTGATATTCATGAGTTGGGCGGACGCCAGGAAATAATCCAGTTGTGGATCAATACTCCCGCTGCGCACAAGATGGATCAGCCTCAGTACTTTCCGCTAAGTGCCGAAGAAGCACCTGAAGTGCGCAGCGAAGACGGAAAAGTGATCACCCGGATTTTCTCCGGTGAAATGTTGGGTAAGAAAGGCCCGATACCTTCTCACACCGAAGTAAATGCCGCAACGGTGGAACTGAAACAAGGGGGTGCGGTTTCTATTCCTCTTCCAGCAAATCATCATACCGTTCTTTACCTGCTGGATGGAAAGCTGAATATAGATGGTTATGGTTTGGCCGAAGGATTACACGCGGTGGTATTCAATCAGGATGGCGAAGGTGTATCATTTGAAGCACTGGAAGATACACGCGTTTTAGTATTGAGCGGTAAGCCGTTGAATGAACCCATGGCACATCACGGGCCATTTGTGATGAACAATCAAACACAGATACTGGAAGCCATGCGGGACTATCAGATGGGTAAGATGGGTATATTGATAGAGGAATAAATAAGGTATGCAGGCGACTGTTCTCAGTAAACAGTCGCCTGTAGACATTCTAACTTTCCTTCCTAACTTTACAATTATGCAAAAGTCATCGACTGTACATTATCCGATCTCGGAGTTGATTCGTTCGCGCAGGAGCATACGGCATTTTTCTCATCAACCTTTAGAGCAGGATAAGATTGGATCTTTATTTGAAGCTACGCGCTGGGCACCATCCAGTACCAATGAACAACCCTGGTTTTATATCTATGCCACCAAAGAGCAACCGGAGCTATGGAATAAAATCTATGATTGCCTCAATGAGGGGAATAAAATCTGGGCGAAAGATGCTCCCTTATTGATTGTGAGCATGGCGCGTAAAAAATTCACACGTTACAGTGTGGAGAATGCACATGCTATCTATGATCTGGGCGGAGCCAATTCATTTTTATCGATACAGGCCGTAGAGCTCGGTTTGCAGGTGCGGCAGATGGCGGGCTTCAATCTTCAGAAATTAAATGAAGTACTGAATATTCCTGTTGAATATGAACTAAGTGTGGTCATTGCAGTAGGGTATCCGGGTGATCCTGAAAATTTACCCGAAAACCTTCGTCTGCGTGAACTGGCCCCGCGCGAACGCTACATACAGGAAGAATTTGTAATGAATAAAACATTTTAAAAGATGACTGCTTCTGCACGGATAGGACGAGCCAACTATAAAACGGAAATCACATTAGGAACACATACGCTATATGCCGATGAACTGAAAGACCATGGCGGGCAGGATGAAGGGCCTGAGCCTCCGGAGTATTTGAATGTTGCACTGGCATCGTGTACGGCCATCACGTTACGCATGTATGCGGATCGGAAAAACATTCCACTCGAAGGAGTAAGAGTAGATGTAGAATCGGTGAAAGAAGAGTGGAAGACCGTTTTCAAAAGAAAAATCGTTCTGGAAGGAGAGCTTACGGATGAGCATCGTCAGCGACTGCTGGAGATTGCAGATAAATGTCCTGTGCATAAAACATTGACCAGCCCCATCGAAGTGGCTACTACATTGGCAAGCTAAAGCCATTATACTTTTACTTCCTGTCCCCTCACCAGCTGAGGAGCATCCGGATGTACATCGTACAAAGCAAAGTCTTTGGTAACTAGTTCATAAATAATGCGCAGCCATACAATAGCGCACGGCACTGCCTTGAACGCATGCAGGCGAAGGAAATCACGGAACGCCTTTGGATATACATCCGTAGAGTTCAAGCTGGCAAAGAAAATGACTCCGGCCAGCATAGCCCAATGATACCATTTATAGGGTTTAGGCTGAATCACAAACCAAAGAGCAATGCCTACAAATACAATGATGTAGGTTGATCCTTCAGACGATGAGCTGAACAGAACGGGAAACATCATCGTAGATGCCACAATCAACAATTGAAATGCGCGGTTCTTATAGTGTGCTATGCGCAGATAAGGCAATCCGAAAAGAACAATGCCTCCTATAATAAAAGGTAAGCTGGGAATCGTAGCGTCTCCCCATGTTCTGCGAAAGAAACCCATCACGGAATAATCCTGGTGAGAAGCCAGACCCACGTTCTGTGTATTCTTCACCGTTAGCGCCCGGAACCACTCCATATACATATTCAAAACATATTCGGGCGAGGAAAGAATCATCGGTGCAACGAACAGCACGACACTCCAACCGATAGCGGCAAAAACGAACTTGGTTTTATTCTTTATAAAAAAGAAAAAAGCCAATCCTACAATTCCATAGAGTTTTACAAATGTACCGATCAGCATGGGTAATGGTGCCCATCCTTCTTTTTCTTTAAGTGCCAGCAGGTAAGTAAGCAAGAATATTGCCGCAATAGAAATATTGAATTGCACATTGAACCCTGCGGTGAGTAATTCATTGATGCAGATCAGCAGGATTACGTTTTTCTGCCACTCCGCCAATGGCATGGAATAGATGGCCCATAAAAGCAATAGAATGCTGGCGCCTACAAAAAGCAATTCACCGAGTGCATCAGGCATTATCGCAAATGGAGCAAAGACCAGACTGAATAGCGGGCCATAATGATTTTTATCAATGTATTCTCCCGGATGTTCAAAATAAAGTGTCTCCTGCTGAACCGCGTGGATGTAGGTATATTTAAAAATATAATAATTGTTGTGACGGGTGCTGGTGAAATTGTGTTTGACAAAAACAATGAGAATAACAGAACACCATAGCCCGATAATTACTTTTTTGTTATGGATAAACCCGGAAATAGCGGCCTTCATACTGCTGTGAGAAAAATAATGGCGGCAAAGATAAACTACTTCATCAGGGTAAAAACCCTGATAAGATTAAAATTGACTGTCATGCATCTGGCCGGTGGAAGGAAATCAAGTCAGTGGATCAGTGGCCATCACGGACTGCTTTGAATTAATTGACAGATATTTGAGGTGCAAGGGATGCGAATGTCGGCCGGCAATCGTTATACCCCTCTCTGCTGAGGGCCACGAGTAGCGTACTGGAGCACTGGCGGAACAATTGTATGCCTTGGGAGGTTAAGTTCTACGAATGAAGCTGATTTTTACTTTTATCCTTTTTGGCCTGCTGCAAACAGCGTACACGCAGAATTATCGCGTGAGCGGAAGGGTATATAATGAAGCCGGGCTTCCGCTTTCATCAGCACATCTTTACCTGCCCAAATCAAATACATCCATGGCCACTGACTCAGCCGGAACATTTGAATTCAGCCATCCGGCAGGAAGTATGCGGATAGAAATTTCTTTCACCGGTTATAAAAAACAAGTTCAGTCTCTGGAAATAAGAAAAGATACGGCCTTTCATTTTTTTCTTGAGTCGAAAACAGAGCAACTGCAGGAAGTGGTTGTATCGGGTAGCCGCGTATCGCAATCCGATCAGTTTCAATCGACACGCACCAGTGTTCTAACGTTAAGCGAGAAAGAAATTAATTCAATACCCGTGCTGGGTGGCGAAGCCGATCTGATCAAAGTGCTGCAGTTACTGCCCGGCACATCCAAAGGGGTGGAAGGAAGTACCGATCTTTTTGTGCGCGGTGGAGCCGCGGATCAGAACCTGGTATTACTAGATGGTGCGCCTGTTTATAACACCGGCCACTTGTTTGGATTCTTATCGGTTTTCAATCCCGATATTTTACAGGGTGTAGAGTCCATCAATGGAGCTTTCCCCGCTCAGTATGGTGGACGGCTTTCTTCCATACTGAATGTAAATACAAAATCAACCATGGCCCGGCGCACCCAGGTGCAAGGCAATATCGGGTTGCTGGCCTCACGCCTGATGATACGGCAACCGGTCGTGAAAAATAAACTGGATGTATGGGTAGCAGGACGAAGAACCTATATCGACCAGGTAGTGAAAACAGTAGGGCAGTCATTACCGTATTATTTTTATGATATCAATGCCAAAGTCATCTGGCGGACTACTTCGAAAGATGAAGTGGAGATCACACATTACAATGGAAATGACCTGATGGATTACTCACGCGTTCCGCGCGATTCTGCACGACAGCGGAATATTTCAACCAACTTCACCATTGCCAACAGCTCACAAACCTTGCTGTGGAAAAAGCAGATACAACCTCATGTGCGTTCTACCTTATCGCTTTACCGAACAAAGTTTAATTATACGATACAGAATACATTTGAAGACAGCCGCTTGTTTGTGAACTCGGCCATACATGATGTGGGTGGTAAATGGGCACTTCGTATCGATTCGGTAAGGGGCATGTCATTTACGGGGGGTATTGAAATGGCACATCACCAGGTGAGTCCGAACATTATTGATACATCGGGGGAGATATCCGAACTCCTGCAAAGCAGTTCAACACGATCACAAACCAGTCTGGAGTCGAGTACTTTTATACAAGCCGACGGACAATGGAGTAAAGACTGGTCGTGGAGCGCAGGCCTTCGGATTTCATCCGCGTATGTTCAGAACAAGTGGTACGCTAATCCCGAGCCACGTGCAGCCCTGCGTTATCAATGGAATGAGCATCTTGTAGTGAAGGCAAGTTACTCGCGTATGGCTCAATACCTGCATCGCGTATCCAGTGCGGCTGTGTCTTTCCCTACGGATATATGGTATCCTGTTACAGCCAATGTAAGACCACAGACTTCCGATGAGGTCACACTTGCATTGCAGAAAGTCATTCCCGGGAAAAATATTTTTATAAGCCTGGAAGGATATTATAAAAAGATGCAGGAGTTGATTGGCTACCGCGAAGGCACCAATCTTTTTCTAAACACCGATTTTGAAGCACAACTGATACAAGGTGCAGGAAAAGCATACGGCCTTGAAGTGCTGATAAAGAAGGAAGCAGGTAAGCTCACCGGATGGATCAGTTACACCTTATCCAAATCATTGCGACAATATGATGAGATCAATAGCGGGCAGTGGTTTCTTTCACGCTACGACAGAAGACATAATGGAAGTGTGGTGCTGAATTATGAAATCGCCAAACGCTGGTCGTTCTCTGCGGTGTTTGAGTTGATCTCCGGCTCGCGCTTCACACCGGTTATTGGGCGGTACATTATTCCTTCACCAACATTGGCAGGGATACAATTAATACCGGTGTATGCGCCAATGAACTCGGTAAAGCTGGCCGATACACATCGATTGGATCTGGGCGTTAAATTCAGATCGAAACCAGAAAAGAAATTTCAAAGTGAATGGTTTGCCGGAGTGTATAATGTGTATAACCGCGCCACGCCTTATGGTATTACTATTCAATCAAACGGAGATGGTTCGTACCGCTATGAGCAACCTGGACTTTTCGGTTTGCTTCCTTTTGTGAGTTATGGATTTAAATTTTAGTAGACATGAAATCGATGAAGATCATGCTGGCGATGGTAATGGGCACACTGCTGGTTGCAGCTTGTCTGCCTGAACCGTTACCGGTAGGCGATATACCAAAGCTGCAACCTAAAATAGTAGTGTCATCACAGATTATTCCAACGCAGGGATTGGTGGTTTTGATCACAAAAAGTATCGGAGCGTTGGATGCCGGCAGAGACTCCGATCCGGAAGCGCTGCTGGCACAGATTGTAATAAACAATGCAAAAGTGACACTTCAGTCCAGCAATCAGGTGGATACCCTCGTGAACCTGGGCAATGGATTGTATGGTGGCTTGACGTTTGACCTTGCAGACGGTGCTACCTATACCCTGCATGTGGTGACGGATTCGTTAGGAGAAGTGACCGCCAGCTCACAGGTAAAGCTGCGGGTTCCTTTTCAATCGGCTAATGCAAGCGTGTATTCCAATGGATATGATTCGTTGGCTTCTATTGATTACAGCTTGAATGATCCGGCCGGTAAAAATTATTATATGATAAACGTGCAGCGGTTTTCCCGTACACAGGATGTAAACTCACTCCTGAGTCCGCGCATATTTACACGACTTAAGGAAGATACTGATTTTGATGGCCAGTATTTTCAGGAAGAGTTCAAGGTTTTTTTTCAGGATTATTCGGTGGGCGATACCGTGGCGGTGTTTCTTTCCAACATCAACAAAGACTATTATGATTTTATGAAATTGCGCAACGATAACCGCTACAATATTGCTGATTTTGCAAGCGAACCCACCAATTACCCCACTAATGTGAATGGTGGTTATGGGTTCTTCAACCTGCACGTACCCGATGTGCGCTTATTTGTTTTAAAATAAATGCGCGGATAAGGAAGAAACTATTATTTTTGCATCCTGTAAAATGACTTCGTAGCTCAGCTGGTAGAGCAACAGACTCTTAATCTGTGGGTCCTGAGTTCGATCCTCAGCGGGGTCACCTGAAGCCTTTTAAGCTAAAAAATCATCGATTGGATAGCCTAAAAGGCTCTTTTTTTTGGACGATTTGTTTCGGAAATGTTTCGGAATAAAAATGGCAACTATTAAACTGAAAATGTACCGTGCGGCATGGATGTGGTAAATGATTGCTGGAGTGACTATAGCGGGAGATCAGTTTATCAATCGCCTTTGCTGATTCAATCTTTGTTGGGCATCGCCACCCTCTTGTAGCTTTTTAAGAAGTTCTAGCTCTAACCAAGGTTGAAAGTCTTTTATAGAATCAAAGAGTACTTTTAACTCTTCCTTAGTTGCACCGCCTTTATAGTTAGATCAAAAAGCTTATTGCTCAGCTTGGCTCGTTCAACCTTTAGCTTATCGAACTAATGCCACAAAGGATTTAATTGGCCTGGCTTAGGACGTCAGAAATATGCCTCGGTACTGGTACCGGATTAGACTTCTTCTCTTCAATGATTTTAGCTTTATGCTTCAGGTTAATAATCATA
>JAHEZH010000009.1 GCA_023251155.1 Flammeovirgaceae bacterium
CAGACTGGTAAATGGTCTCAACCTGTTTTGATTGATTCTGGAAAAAATTGGTTTGTGAATTGGGCGGATTACCCAATGATTGCTACTAACGGAAATGATTTCATCGCGCATTACCTTGCAAAAAGCGGAGATGGCACTTATGCCTACGATGTAAAAATGACTTCTTCGTTGGATAAGGGCAATACTTGGAAAGCGTCCGGCACCCTGCATGACGATGGCAAAGAAGCAGAACACGGTTTTGTATCTATGCTTCCATACAAAGAGAACTTCTTCATCGCCTGGCTCGATGGGAGAAACACAGTAATGGAAGGAATGGAAAATCATGCAGGACATCACGGCCAGATGAGTTTGCGCGCTGCCATTGTTGATAAGGAAGGTAAGAAAATAAACGAATGGGAATTGGACAATCGTACCTGTGATTGTTGCCAGACGAGTGCAGCCATTACAGCCAATGGGCCGGTAGTGGTGTATCGGGATCGTTCCGAAGATGAAATTCGCGATATGTCCATTGTGCGACTGGTGAACAACGAGTGGACTCAGCCCGAAGCGATCTATCATGACAATTGGAAAATAGCAGGCTGTCCTGTGAACGGGCCTCGTGTAGTAGCCAATGGAAATTTAGTAGCAGTTGCCTGGTATACCGTTCCGGAAGGCAAATCGAAAGTGAACGTTATTTTTTCGCATGATGGCGGAAAGTCATTTAATAGTCCCGTGCAGGTGGATGAAGGCAGCGCCATTGGCAGGGTAGATATAGTTATGCTGGACGATGAATCGGTAATGGCCAGCTGGATGGAAGGCACTACCATCAAAGCGGCAAAAGTACATGCCGATGGTATAAAAGATTCATCCATCATCATCGCCTCATCATCCGAATCAAGGTCGAGCGGATTTCCCCAGATGACAAAGTCAGGGAAGGAATTGTTTTTCGCCTGGACCGATGACACAGATAAAGTCGTGAAAGTAGCAAGCTTAGCCTTTTAACAAGCTCATTAACGAATTAGTAATAAATCTACCACAGACTATCGGATTTCGAATTACTAAAAGCAAAAAAACGTAGAAGCAATGGAACATACACACGCACAACAATACACTTGCCCGATGCATCCGGAAGTGATCAAAGATGCACCTGGAAAATGTCCTCTTTGCGGAATGACATTAATACCCCTTGCAGACAAAATGCAGCCAGGCAAAGGAAGCCAGCATGAACATACTCATGATGACCATACTGCTATGAAGACGGACAAGTCAACTGCAATGCAAGAACATGAGCATCATGGCGATCATGGTAAAGGTGGTCACGCTCATCATGCCGGTATGATTGATGACTTTAAAAAGCGTTTCTATATTGTATTGATCTTAACTATACCGATCATGGCGCTGTCGCCAATGATACAGCACTGGCTGAGCGTAAACTGGACCTTTACCGGATCATCATACCTGCTAATGGCATTGTCTACAGTCGTATACTTCTATGGTGGATGGCCGTTCCTGGTAGGACTCAAGGATGAACTGAAAGCAAAATCCCTTGGTATGATGACCTTAGTTGCCGTGGCGATCACGGTGGCTTATGCGTATAGTGTGGCGATCGTGTTCGGACTTCAGGGTATGGACTTCTTCTGGGAGTTGGCTACGCTGATCTTAATTATGTTGCTTGGTCATTGGATCGAAATGAAATCGATTATGGGTGCTTCACGTGAACTGGAATTACTCGTGCAACTCATGCCGTCCGAAGCACATCTTGTACAGAACGATCAGGTCGTTGACGTGAAGACCGATTCACTGAAAGTGGGGGATATTATTTTAGTCAAACCCGGAGAGAAGATAGCGGCTGATGGGATCATCGCAGACGGGAAGAGCTTTCTGAATGAATCAATGTTAACCGGTGAATCAAAACCTGTCGAGAAAACGGATGGTGAGAAAGTAATTGCAGGCTCCATTAATGGAAATGGTTCCCTTAAAGTTGAAGTGTCCCATGGAAGTAAAGATTCCTATCTGGCTCAGGTTATTAAGCTGGTGCAGGATGCGCAAGACAGTAAATCAAAAACGCAACTATTGGCCGATAAAGCTGCGCAATGGTTGACCATCATTGCCCTGGCATCTGGTGCGTTGACGTTTATCATTTGGTTAGTCCTTGGTAAAGATTTGGCATTTGCCATGGAACGAATGGTTACGGTAATTGTAATTTGTTGCCCTCACGCCTTAGGACTTGCTGTTCCTTTAGTTGTTGCCAGATCAACTGCTATTTCTGCGCAGAGCGGATTGCTTATTAAGAACAGGACCGCATTCGAGAACTCCCGTAAAATCACCACACTTGTTTTTGATAAGACCGGTACGCTCACGGTTGGAGAATTTAAAGTGGTACGTTTTGAATCATTAGGAGAAAATATAGATCGCAATCAGGCGCTTTCTTGGGCAGCAACACTCGAGCAAAATTCGGAACATCCTATTGCCACGGGTATTACAAAGAAAGCACAGGAGTTGAATTTAAACTTACCTGGTATGCAGGGCTTCAGCGCGATTACCGGTAAAGGCATACAAGCTACTATCGAAGGTAAATCCGTAAAGGTGGTAAGCCCCGGTTATTTAAAAGAAAATAATCTACAGGCATCCATTACACCGTCAACGCAAGCTGAAACAGTAGTATATGTTTTACGCGATGAGATGGTAGTAGGGTTCATTGCACTGGCCGATGAAATCAGAAAAGAGTCTCCTCAGGCTATCAAAACACTTCGTGCAAATGGAATAAAAACCTTATTACTCACGGGTGATAATAAGGAAGTTGCCAGGCAAGTGAGTGAATCACTGGCCATGGACGGCTTTATAGCCGAAGTGCTTCCACATCAAAAGCTGGAAAAGATTAAAGAGCTTCAGAGTAAAGGAGAATTTGTTGCCATGACAGGTGATGGCGTAAATGATGCTCCGGCTTTAGCCCAGGCCAACATTGGTATAGCCGTAGGTTCAGGTTCTGATATAGCAGCAGAGACGGCAGGCATTGTTCTGGTCAATAGCAATCCGCAAGATGTTGTCAACCTGATCCTTTTCGGAAAAGCCACCTATCGAAAAATGATTCAGAACCTGGCGTGGGCTACGGGTTATAACATTATTGCCATGCCGCTGGCAGCAGGCATTCTTTACAATGCCGGCATCGTACTGAGTCCTGCTATTGGTGCTGTGCTAATGAGTGTCAGCACGGTTGTGGTTGCCATTAACGCGCGACTTTTAAAAGTATAGAACAACACTAAACTGAAATAATAAAACAGACTTATTTACACATGAAAAAATTAAATATCCTTTCTATTTTCTTTGCCTTGATAATCGGCTATCCTTCATTTGCACAGTTAAATTTTCCCCATGCAAGTCCGGATGCGGAACTCAGGCAACAAGTAGGATTTACTGAGGTAGTAGTGAAATATTCCCGGCCCGGTGCAAAAGGCAGGAAGATCTTCGGCAACCTGGTTCCCTTTGGAGAACTATGGAGAACCGGTGCCAGCGATGCAACTACCATTCATTTTTCAGATACCGTACAATTGAATGGAAATAGTATTCCGAAAGGAACCTATTCTCTTTTCACTATTCCCGAAAAAGAAGCGTGGACGATCATTATCAACAAGGACACCGCCATGCATGGTGCGTCTAATTATACCAAAGATCTTGACATTTTACGATTCAAGGTGAAGCCGGAAAATACACTACGCTTTTATGAAACCTTTACCATTGAGGTGAATGATATAATAAAAGAATCAGCCAGTATTTACCTGGCCTGGGAGAACACGCAAGTGAAATTAAGTCTCAGGACAAATGCAGATGATAAAGTCATGGCTGAGATAAATGAACGCATCGTAAAAGGCAAAGAAGAAAAACCAAATCTTTATTATCAGGCCAGTTTATATTATTTCAACAACGAGAAGGATTTAAACACGGCATTGGGTTGGATAAAAACAGCCAATAAGAAAGGCGATGAAGTCATGTACTTCCAGCTTCAGGCAAGGATAGAAGCGGCATTGGGTAATTATAGCCAGGCGATCAAATCGGCTGAGGCATCTTCCCGCTTAGCGAAAGAAAAGAAATTGGATCAGGTCATTACAGCGAATCAAAAGTTGATTGATGAATGGAAAGGTAAATCTGTAATGAAATAAGAACGCGCATTTCATAATTCATTAAAGATGAACGTGACGATAAGCATACTAAAACACACGATACTAATTGGACTTGTATTTTTAGCGTCAGGAGTACAGGCGCAAAAAATAGAAATCAATACGGTTGAAAGTTCAGTAAACTGGACAGGTAAGAAACTTACCGGGGAACATACAGGTACTCTTTCATTTGTGAAGGGAGAAATGGTGCTGAATAAAAAGAAACTTACCGGTGGCGTTTTTGAAATTGACATGAACAGTATTATCTGTACGGACATTCAGGATAAAAAGTCCAATGTCCGGCTGATCGATCATTTAAAATCAGATGATTTTTTCTCAGTTCGCACCAATCCCATAAGCCGTTTAGAGATCACCAAAGTTCAGCATCTTCAGGGTGATGAGTATAGTATTACTGGAAACCTGACCATCAAAGGCACCACACAAGCAATTACGTTTCCTGCGACAGTGATGGTTACCAGGGGGCTCGTAACAGCCAAGGCCCAACTGACTTTCGACAGGAGTAAATACAATATCAAGTTCGGTTCCAATTCATTCTTTGAAAATCTTGGAGACGAAATGATCTACGATGACATTGACCTGGTGATTCAACTGACCGGACAAATACCTGTACGCAATTAACAAGAGTAATAATTCAAACATGAAGTAATCCATTAGCTAAACGACAACGATGCTTGCGAAAAATACGGTAACACAATCTCTGCTCATCTATAGCGACATGGTCGTCTTCGGAGGAACGAATATCCGTACGAAACCGCATGCACATCATGCACTGGAAATAATCCTGGCAAAAGATTTATCAATGACAGTCATTCATCAGGCCAAACATTATACGGCCAGAGGCCTAATTCTGAAGGCGGATGTGATGCATCAAACCTATGGAGAAGGTGCTGCAATATTTCTTTATTTCGATCCGGAAAGTCTATTTGCAAGGCAGTTTAATATACTTCTTCGAGGTGAAGGTATTTTGATATTGGAAGATGAAGTGTCATTGAAACTTATCGATTTCTTGGGAAAAGGAATGCGCGAGAACGTTTTAGAGTCTGCCATCAAGGAATATTTACAGGAAACGTTTTTCGCGCATCATCCTCTCTATTCCTTCAATCCCATCGTGGATGAGCGAATTACTAAATTGATTGGCTTCATTAAAATCAATTTGGTAGGGACCCTTACCATAAAAGAATTAACAGAAGAAGTGTGTCTTTCGGAAAGCAGACTTTTTCACCTGTTTAAAACTGAGATCGGTATCCCCATTAGAAAATATATTTTATGGTGTCGCATCCGTAAGGTACTTCAACTGGTTATTGACGGCAATAGTCTGACACAAGCAGCACAGGTATCCGGGTTTGCTGACGTAGCCCACCTCAACAGAACATTTGTATCTTTTTTTGGAATAAGCCCATCGCATGTTTTAAAGAGTATCCTATAAAAGATTAGTGTTTGATATGCTTGCTGTGAGTAGTATTGTCTTCGAACGCACCGGGAGGTTCGCGGTAAAGCACAAGAAACCCAGCGCATAGGATTAGTAAAACAGGCCATCCGATGGAAAACCAGGATAACGGTTTGCGAAAAAAATGTTGAGCGTAAAGGCCAACGAAACCAGGATAAGAAGTATGCCTAAATACTTATGAATACGTTGCGCCCATTCTATTGCTTCGTTGCTCCCATGCTGCTCATGTACTAAAAACAAAACTCCAATTGCCAAAAGCGCGAGCGGCCAGCCATAATCCAAGGCTGGAATGTTCTTTACCTTGGAAAGAATTTCAGCCAATCCTGCAAGGCTCAATAAGAGCGCTATCAGCAAGTGTTGACGCTGTTGCGGGTCTTTAAGAACCAGCGACCAAACCAACGGCACTTTTGCAATGCCATGATGAAGCAGTAAATAACTGGCCAGAAAAATACCTGCCGCGAGGACAATGCTTTGCCAGAGCACCATCGAATTTCTAATTATTCCAAAGCCCTGTAGCAAAGCAATAATTCCAATCGGTCCAAATAAACCCCCTTCAATCCAGTGGCCTAAATTCGACAACTGTCGCATTTCTTCTACAGTGTGCAAGGCAGACCAATCCACACCTTGATGTTTATCCATGTGTTTTTCTTGTTTAATTGATTTTAACAAACCTAATGGGACAAATCGAAAGTTTAATTGAAGGATTCTGCTGTGACCTTGAACGATCCTGCTTTTATTTCAAAAGCTCTTCAGTCCTGTCAAAAATGGCATAATAGTTTAAGTGGAATTAATAAAAACATACCCAAGTTTTGAACTAAAAAATGACTTATGAAACTGACTAAACTAATATCAGCTGCGCTGTTTATTCTATTGATTGCCTCCGCCTGTAAAGACGATGATAACGGTTTGAAAGTGCAATCGCACGACAGTAATGAGATGATGTCTATTATGCATGCAATGAACTCAAAAATGGATGCCATGCAAATGACTGGTGATGCCGACCATGATTTTGCAAATATGATGGTAATGCATCATCAGGGTGCTATCGATATGGCAAACAAGGAACTGGAGAAAGGTGATGACGCTACTATAAAGTCTATGGCCCAGCAAATCATCGCGAAACAGACGGCAGAAAAAGCCGACTTAACCGCTTGGTTGCAAAACGATACGCCCGTAGCTTCTCCCGAGGGCGAGGCATTCGATGCAGAAATGATGGATGTTATGAAGAAAATGAAAAACTGGAAGGACATACAAGTGTTGACTGGAAACACGGATCACGATTTTTCCGAGTTAATGATTGTTCATCACCAGACAGCTGTGGACAATGCAGGATCTATTCTGCATCATGGTCACCATGACAACATAAAAGAAATGGCAAAAATGATGATTACTGATCAGAATAAAGAGATAACAGACTTTTCAGCATGGCTGATGACCAACAAAGGTTATTAAAAATATATCTGTATTACTCAATCAAATTAATCAACTAAAAAACAAATTTATGAGTCACGAGAAATTTAAAACCTGCATTGATGCATGTAATGATTGTGCAGCAGAGTGTGAACATTGTGCCACTGCATGCGGGCATGAGAAGAATGCATCCCTGATGGCAAAGTGTATGGAGCTTGATCGATATTGTGCTGATATGTGCCGAACCGCAGCAAGTTTTATGGCACGAGCCGATGAACACACCATGGCATTTGTAAATAAATTTTGTGAGCTATGTTCTGAGATTTGTGAGGCCTGTGCTGACGAATGCGAAAAGCATGATATGGATCACTGCAAAAGATGTGCAGAGGCCTGTCGCAAGTGCGCTGAAGAGTGCCGGTCTATGGCGGAACAACACGCTTAATTTTAAAAAAGAGCTTCTTTGCAGAGGCTCTTCTTTTTTTATGTCTCCAGATTAATTATGGAAAAAATACTTCTGCTTATTCCGTTTCTAGTTCTTGTTATTTTTTGCCACGGTCAGGATAAACATATTTCTTCTGATTACTCTCATCAACACAAAGCACCATCAAGACAGGGTAAGCGGGTTGTTTACCAATTGAATGTGAGAGACACCGCTGTCAGCTTCACGGGAAAGAAAAAATCTGCCATCGCGATTAACGGACAAATTCCGGCACCCACATTGCATTTTACAGAAGGTGACACAGCTGTAATTTATGTTCATAATATGTTGCATGAAGAGGTGTCTATACACTGGCATGGCGTCCTTCTTCCAAACGATGAAGATGGTGTGCCTTACCTAACAACAACTCCCATCAAAGGGGGAATGACCCATGTCTTTAAATTTCCTATTATTCAAACCGGTACTTTCTGGTATCACTCGCACACTGAACTTCAGGAGCAGTTTGGATTGTACGGGCCATTGGTAATGTATAAGGCAGAAGAAAATAAAATCAAGGAGGAAGTATTACAGCTTTCTGATTGGACAGACATCAAACCGAAAGAAGTACTGCGTTTATTGAAACGCAACTCAGACTGGTTTGAAATTCAGAAAGGCGCTGTGCAAAGTTATGGCGAAGCACTTGTTAAGGGGCAATTAAAAGATCGTTTAAAATTTGATTGGATAAGAATGCCAGGTGCAGATATCAGTGATGTATTTTTTCCACGCTATCTGATGCATGGCGCGGCTCAGCGCAACTTTCCGTTATATCACAAAAATGATTCTATTCGATTGAGGATTATAAACGGTTCAGCAGCGACTTATTTCTGGTTGCAGTTTGCCGGTGGTAAAATGAAAATTGTAGCGGCCGATGGAAATGATATCAAACCAATTGAAGTCGATAAACTACTTATCGCTACCGCTGAAACCTATGATGTAATTATTACGCTACCTGACGATAAACAATATGAACTCAGAGCCACAGCTCAGGATATCAAAGGATATTCCTCTGCTTTTTTTGGCGAAGGAGAAAAAGTAAAAGCATCCGATATTCCTGCTCTCGACTATTATAAAACAATGGGTGAGATGAACGCGATGATGTCGAAGATGAAAAAGATGGGAATGAAGATGACCATGGGACTAAAGATGCAGGATAGCCATATGCCTGCCCCACCTAAGAACATGTTGAGGGGTTTGGAAAAAACGATCGCTATGCCAGTGAAAGGTATGAGCGATAAAGAAATGGACATGAATAAGAAAGACATGGATATGAAAAATATGGACAATCATCAAATGATGGATTCCATGTCTATGAAATCCATGATGATGAAAAAAATGGCAATGATGAAAACTAAGTTAACAGGTTTTGATATGCCGCCAGGAAATGGCGATGATAAAGTATTAACATATAACATGATTCAATCCGATACCGTTACCTCACTTCCTTCCGACAGGCCATGGCGTGAAATCCATCTGAACTTAAGTGGCAACATGCTTCGCTACGTGTGGTCGATTGATGGAAAAACATTTTCCACATTGGATAAGAAAGTGAAAATACATAAAGGTGAAAACGTCCGCATTTATTTTCACAACGCTACAATGATGGAACACCCCATGCACCTTCATGGTCATTTTTTCAGGGTGATCACAGAACATGAACAAGTTTCTCCGATGAAGCATACGTTCAATGTAAACCCCATGGCCATGAGCATTATTGAGTTTGAGGCAACGGAACAGAAAGATTGGTTCCTGCATTGTCATACACTTTACCACATGCTGGCAGGTATGGCAACTGTAATTAGCTATGAAGACACCGAATCACAAGTACAGAGAGAATATGCCGATGGTTATAAAACGTTTAAGAAGAAACATGGTAGCCAAACATTTTTGTGGGCCAATGCCATGGTTCAATCGCAGGGAACATTTGCCAATGCTACTGTATCGGGATTAAAATGGCAACTCAATGCAAGTGGTAACGGAAATTGGCAAGGAAGCTACGAAGCTGAAACATACATTAGGAGATTTATTGATAAACGACAATACTGGAGCGCGTATGTTCAGGCTGATAATCGTTTCACTATAGCGAAGAAAGATGGTGATGGAAATATAGTAAGAAATGAAAAACACGAAGATCTCTTTGCGGTAGGGATGGCGTACTTCTTACCAATGTTTATTTCTATAGATGGCAGAATTGATCACACGGGTAATTTCCGATTCCAGGTCAGCCGTAGAGATTTTCCTGTTACAAAAAGGGTACGGCTTGATGCAGTTTGGAATACTGATGATGAATACTTCCTGGGGCTACGTTACGTGATTCGTAAGAATTTTGCTTTGGCAGGAAACTATGATAGTGATTATGGCTGGGGCGCAGGTATTGATCTGCGATATTAACGGCACATATTGTAATTGTAAACTTAAATTAAAAAGACATTTATATGGAGAATATGAATTCACGAGAAGACACGCATGAAAAAATGAATCAGAAAGCTTATTTAAAATTTACGTTAATGCTGGCAGCATCCTTCATCGCGATGTATATCACCATGTATCTAAATACCTACAGCATAGATCATTTGTATTTCAGTCTCACGAGATTTTACATGAGTTGTTTGGGCATTTCAGCCATGGCTATTATCATGTTTGTATTCATGCGACATATGTATAAAAATAAAATGAAGAACATTCTGATAATCGCGGGCAGTGTTTTGCTTTTCGTATGCGCACTCGGTCTTGTGAGAGCACAAAGTCCAATCATTAAAGATGTCCTTTGGATGAAGGCCATGATACCTCACCACTCCATCGCTATCTTGACAAGCGAACGTGCCGACATTCAAGATCCTGAAGTAAAGAAATTAGCAGAAGGAATTATTGAAGCACAGAAAAGGGAAATTGAAGAAATGAAGGCGATGATTAAGAGACTCGAAAAATCACATTAATCAAATACGATCAACATAAATTATTCATTGGAAAATTGCGATTGTAAATCCAATAGATAATACAGGAGGGTTCTCGTTTAATGGTAATGCATTAGACCATTGCACCGGTCAGCCAAAGGTAGGCCTGTTTCAGGTTCGTTGTCAAGGGCATGGCAAGTGACGATGGAGGTTCACTTGATATTGGTATCGTCACCCTTGACAACGAACAACGAACCTGAAACAAGCTCAATTGGCGGCTTATCGGTTAAAAATGGTCGGGTGTGATTATTTTGAAAATACGTTCTCACTAAGACCCGGTTGTGATCCACTCCAGTCACCTTTGTTTGTCCTCCTTCTGATTTTCTTCATTGCACTTTCCCTGTAGAGATTAATCATGGTAAAAGTAGCATGGGATGATTCTGCATGCGTCAAAAGACTTCTATATAACCATCGTCAACGGCCTTCAATCCATTAATCTTCGCTCTAAGTATGCAGTTTTTGCTAGCCTATATTTTGTTGATAACTGCTCAATTCCGGAGGATTAAATTCAATTTGCTTTGACACCATTTTATAATAAGCTGTCGCGAGCTTATTCGCGGTTGCTATGATCGCCTACATATTCCCAACTTTAGACTTCATTCTTATAAAATAATCTCCAAGCCAGTTTGTCACTTTTCTGCACACCATTTGCTGTATTTCGAAAAGCTTGACTGGCGATATTCGGCTTCTTCTTCATAACCATACTGCTTACGAGTTTTCCACAAGAGATTTTATTATTGGGACATAAATTTAGCCAGGATACGAAGTGTTTTGAAGTTTCCCATTTCTTCATGTCTGTTCCTGTCTCTGTTAATATCTCAAGGGCAGATATGTCACTCAATCCAAAGATCGTTGTAACATCCACACCGAGTATGCCTTTGAGGTAACTACAGGTGTTGAATTTCGGAGTGTTTTTGGTGGCTTGTTTTGCTGAATTAGTGGATGTGTCAATAATACTTTCCGGTAGTACGTCTTTTTGATAGGTATTAAGTTGTTTTTCAATGGCCTGATCACAAGTAGCAATTCGATCGCAATAATATAAGTAACACTTATGACAATCTTCCAGTAGATATAAAAGTTCGGAGCGCCAGTTTCCCTGCAAGGAGTTCACAATCATTTGATCATTTGCCTTGATATTGTTATTGACAAACTGGAGGAATTTATGTGGATCACTTTCGCCTTTAATAATTGCTTCAACGATGGCTAATCCTGTTTTTCCAGTAACGTCATGTATAACAGTGTGAGGTTTGATATTCATTCATCTCCATAGCTTTTTGCATACGTAAAATGAAACGATTGCGATCTAATATCAATGTCTTCCTGTGTCGAACTAATGTTGCAATGACGCCTGTTCACTTTCTGGCAAATAACTATTCTTTAACAGTCCGCAGCTATGTGGGTTTTGAACCCACTGTGCATCGTCTTGTTCATTTTTCCGGCCACTCACGTTCTTCGCTTGCTTAGAATTGACAAGGTGAACATCAAATCCGTCTTTAACCAACATAGTAAACAAAGGCTTCCAATAAACACCAGTACTTTCCATCGCAACCGTGTCAACACCACATTTATGAAGCCACCTTATGATTTAAAACAAATCACAAGTCATTGCTCCAAATGATTTAACAAATTGCTCGTCTCTTCCCTCAGGAACTTCAACAGCATGGATCGTATCACCTACATCAATGCCAGCTGCATTAGGATGCACAAGTGGCATCTTAGCAACATTTAGCTTTTTTGACTTTGTCATAACGATTGATTTTTGTAAGAAAGCTAATGCCTATTGCCATCAAAGCTTACGCTTCTATACGGGCTCGAACAACCCAATTGGAAAACTAAACAAGCAACAGAACCATACTACGGCTTGAACTATTTTTCCAATTCTTTTGAAGGTCTCTAACTGCATTAGCCTATAAACAAATTTACCAACGATAAACCACTCTCGCTAGATTTCTATTGACACTATGCACTCAGGTTATTTTGAAGGAAGTATTATCTAATAATGTATTTACTACGGCATAAACGGTTTCCCTTCCAGTTCTCGCTTTCAGGCCGATCCGGTCAGCGCTGAATGTGCTGGTAATTTAAAGAATGCAAAGGTGGTAAGCATGGAAATCATTTGGAATTTCAAAAAAAGAAGGCGACAAATGGGTGGATGGGAAAATCCTTAATACTGGAAACGGGAGTGTCTATGCTTCTTCAATCTGGCTCATTGACTCCGATACTCTAAAGGTTCGCGGATACCTGGGGTCATTCTATCGCTCGCAGGTTTGGAAAAGGACTCAATAAGAAATTGTATCTTCGGGTAGGTAAATTCAAGTCTTATGAAAACGGTTGTTGCCTTACTGATTCTTTCGCCAGTGTTGGCCTTTGGACAGTTGACCAAACAAGACAGTGTTTGGCTCCCTTTCAAAAACATGATCGGCAAATGGTCAGGAACCTCAGAGGGACAACCAGGAAAAGGTACCTATGAACGCAGCTATGAAATCGTGCTTAATAAAAAATTCATTGAAGTTAAAAACAAGTCAACCTATCCGCCTTCCACCAATAATCCCAAAGGTGAAGTACATGAAGACAAAGGCTTTATTAGTTACGATAAAGCACGAAAGACTTTTGTGTTAAGACAGTTTCATATTGAAGGATTTGTGAATCAGTATAAGATAGAATCCATCTCTCCGGATGGAAAAACTATTGTATTCATTTCCGAAGCAATCGAGAATATTCCAACGGGTTTTCGTGCAAGAGAAACCTATCGGATCATAAGCAACGATGAATTCACAGAGACTTTCGAATTAGCAGAGCCTGGAAAGGAGTTCGAAGTATATTCGAAGGCTACTTTAAAGCGAACAAAACAATGAGAGATTTTTATTAGATACAAAGATCATTCTCCCGCAAGCCAAAGTTAATCCCGTTCCGAAATGCCTGTCAAGGGTAATACAGAGTGACAATACTATTTCGTTTATTTCTTTGTTGGAATTGTCACCCTTGACAGGCATTTCAGAACGTGCTGATTGGCGGCTTGTCGGAAAGAATGGTGGGGTGGGATTACTTACTTGAGATAGACAATTCAAACAAATTCATTTCAGGTCACTCGCATTCGTTTCAATTCATTCATATTCCTATACCCGTATTCGAGGGTTGAACCACATTGCCCTCATGAAAATCTATACCAAGAGAAACAGTCAGGGCGATTGGATTGCCTTCCTGTCGGGAGCATTGCTCAACATGATATTTGCTGCTCGTGAAAACGGATGGTCGGATGCGGAATGGAAGTTATTTATTGCCGGACTAATCGGAGGCATCGTCTGGTTACTGGGAAACTCGTTGTATCAGTGGATCAAAATTCGGTGCCGGGTTCCGTGGTAAGTAATTTGATTTCGGCAGTATGAAACTCGCTCTGCCAAGTCCATTTGCTTTCGTGCTTTCCATGCAAGTATTAATCATGGTCAAATGTAGCTTGGAGGTATTCGTTCCTGCAAAAGCTTACGGCATAAACGGTTCCCCCTTACAGCTATCGCTTCCAGGAACCCCCAATTATTCCGTTTCCTTTTGCATACACGTACATCCAAGCCTGATGACGACCATAATTAATTCTTACAATTATGGAAAGCACACAGCTAAACAAACAATGGCAGGTAGCAGAGATTCAACTCTCGTACAAATCAAATGTAAAGCCTTCACTCAGGCCGAAGATCACCAGCTCACGTGATGCACACGAAGTTTTGAAAAGAGTTTGGAATGATTCAGTAATTGAACTTTGTGAACAATTCAAAGTAATCTTCACCAACCGGGCAAACAAAGTACTCGGTGTATTTGAAGTATCAACAGGTGGTATCGCAGGAACAGTAGCTGATCCGAAATTGATATTCGTTGCTGCATTAAAAGCTGGCGCGACCGGCCTGATTTTATCGCATAATCACCCCAGTGGAAATCTTACACCAAGCCACGCTGACATTGAACTGACAAAGAAAATAAAAGAAGGCGGGCGGCTGCTGGAAATTCAGGTGCTCGACCACATCATTATCACCAGTGAAAGCTATTATTCATTTGCAGATGAGGGGTTGCTATAAGCCCCTCTCTATTTTTATTTATCGATTTGAGAATGCATGATCAATCTGCAACACAAGTTCATGCATAAAATATTTCAAAAGCATCCGGTATCTTTTAAGAGTCTCACCCCACGGAAATATGACAAAATATTTCAGATCACAATTCTGACAGAATTGTGAATAAGACCTGATCATCTTAACGATCTTATCATCTGATGAGAAGGATTTAGGTCATGAGTAAGAGAACAAAAGATAATGCTGTACTAAGTATTGAATGGCTAAAGCAATACGAAGGGTTTGAGAATTTTTCTGACCAACAAGCATTAGAAGCTATTGAATCTATCCGTTCTTTTGCGTATCTTTTTATGAATGTTTACAAGCGAAAAAACAAAAAAGATCATGCAACCCTCCAGCAAAATGGAACACTTTCAAACCTTCGCAAAAGGAAAACTCAAGGAGAATAGAAGTGCCCTTAAAAATGCCATTATTTATACGCGGGTATCCAGTAAGGAGCAAACAGAAAACATGAGTCTTGATGTTCAACGCAAGGGATGTGAAAATTTTGCCTTGAAGAATAAGCTCATTATTAAAGACACCTTTGGTGGCACATACGAAAGTGCACAAACAGACGAACGCAATGAGTTCAAGCGGATGGTAACTTTTGCCAAGAACTCAAAAGAAGGAATCTCATATATCATTGTATACAGTCTGGAAAGATTTAGTCGTACAGGCGAAAATGCAATCTGGTTGTCACGACAACTTAGGGAACTTGGAATAACTATTCTGTCAGTAACACAGCCCATTGATACCAGCAACCCTTCAGGTGTACTTCAACAAAACATCCTATTCCTGTTCAGTCAATACGACAACGACCTCAGACGTCAAAAGTGCGTTGACGGAATGCGCGAAAAACTCCTCAGGGGTGAATGGGTTGGTGTTGCTCCAAAAGGTTATTCTTACGATCATTCCAGCAATTCACGTGAACAAAAAATAGTTATCAATGCTGATGGCAGGTATGTAAAGAAAATTTTTGAACTCAAAGCATTTGATAAGTTATCCAACACGCAAATATGTGAAGTCATAAACAAAATGGGTTTCAAAATTACTATGCAGCGTTTATGTGAAATGCTACGCAACCCATTCTACTGCGGATTGATTTCACATAATCTTCTCAACGGTCAGGTGGCTAAGGGAAAACATCCGGCTATTATTTCAGAAGAGATATTCCTACAGGCTAACGAGCTTATGAAAAAGAATGCAAAGAATTTTCATGGGTATAAACAGAATAAGATTGAAGATAACTTGCCTTTGAAACAATTCGTAGTTTGTGCTGAATGTAATACTCCCTTCACAGGGTATATTGTGAAGAAGAAAAACTTATGGTATTACAAGTGTAACAGAATTGGTTGCAAGTGTAACAAGAGTGCCCGGCACCTACACCAGAAGTTTGAAGAAATCCTGGATCACTATTCTCTAAAAAAGCAGTATGTCAATCCGATCATTGATGCAATTTCTGAATTGTACTTTAAACGTTCTTCCGAATCCTTTGATGAATCAGCAGGAATCAAAACGAAGATTGCCGAGGTAGAACAGAACCTGGCAACCATTGAAGAACGCTACGCATTGGGCAAGATTAATGACGAGATTTTTGAACGCACTTCCTTAAAATTCAAAGCTGAGAAGAAGGCATTAGAGGAATCGTTGGACAACTCGTTTATAAATTTATCGAACCCATATAAAACCATCGCTGAAGCTGTTGAAAAAGTGGCAAATATTAAAGATTTGTGGGTTTCTCAGGATGCTTTAGAGAAGCAGAAATTCCAATTTCTGTGCTTTCCGGGAGGGATTCAGTATGATCGTAAAATTGATCATTATCGAACCGTGAATGTAAATCCGGCACTCAAGCTAATTGATTCAATATCAGGGAATTTTGATAAAGAAAAAGCGGATAAACCAAAAGCATTTTTTGATTTATCCGCTTCAGTAGTCCCGACAGGAATCGAACCTGTATCAAAAGTTTAGGAAACTTCTATTCTATCCATTGAACTACGGGACCTGCTCCTCAGCGGATGGAGAAATCCGGATGCAAAGTTAACAATCTACTGCTCATCCGAATAATCCGTATAGCTATTGTTCACCACAAAATTGGGATAAATAGCCAGGTGGAATTTCTTTATCTGATCGAAAAGCAATTTCTTCAGCTCAGCAATATTCAGCTTGGAGGTAGCCGAAACAAAAATAACATGGTCATATCCATGTTGCCGGTAATAGCCCTTCTTCTCTTCCAGATCAATAGCTTCTTCCTGCTCTTGCAGCAAATCGATTTTATTCAATACCAGAATAGTAGGAATGTTGCCCGCTCCTATCTCGGCCAGCGTCTTCGTGACCACCTCGATATGATTGTTGTGAAACGGATGTGATACATCAGCCACATGAATCAACAGATCGGCTTCGCGCACTTCGTCCAGCGTGGATTTGAATGACTCAATCAGATGATGAGGCAGCTTGCGAATAAATCCGACAGTATCCGAAAGCAGGAAGGGAATCCCCTCCAATACTACCTTACGCACGGTTGAATCAACGGTAGCGAAAAGTTTATTCTCTGCTTTTACCTCCGCCTTCGAGAGCAGATTCATCAAGGTCGATTTACCTACGTTGGTGTATCCCACCAACGCCACACGCACTACGCCACTTCTGGATTTCCGCTGCGTCTGGCGTTGCTTATCAATCTTCTTTAATTCTTCTTTAAGCAACGCGATCTCATTACGGATCATCCGCCTGTCGGTCTCTATTTCCCTTTCGCCCGATCCTCCACGTGTACCGGTACCTCCACGCTGCCGCTCAAGGTGAGTCCACATGCGGGTAAGGCGGGGGAGCAAATACTGATTCATGGCCAGATCTACCTGCGTGCGTGCCTGGGCAGTTTGCGCCCTCATTACAAAAATGTCGAGGATCAGTAAACTGCGGTCGTAAATCCTCACTTTGCGGTCTTCCCGGTCAGCTGGATTGAACTCTTTCTCCAGGTTTCGCAGCTGCGAAGGGCTCAGGTCATCATCAAAAATCAGGTTGTTCACCTCTTTTGCGAAGGCAAACTGCTTGATTTCCTCCAGCTTACCTTTACCAACAAACGTGCGCACATCAGGGTGCGGAAGGCGCTGTACGTAACGGTTCAGGGTCTTTATACCTGCTGTTTCAGCCAGAAAGGCAAGCTCATCCAGGTGTTCATCAATCTCTTCAGGCTTGGATTTGCCCGTATTCAGGGAGACCAGTAAGGCAGTATTCAATAGCGGATATGGGTTAAAGGCACAAACTTAGTAGGATAAAACTTCATATTACAAACTATGCTTTCCCGATGGTTACTTTTTGTTAATTTTACAGGATGTAGTCATTGAAAAATCTTGGTAATCAGGGTTTTTCGAGAGCTCTGGTCTAAACTTTAATCTATGGTCCCGCCTTCGGGAAGAATTGTGCCGAATGAAAGTCGCTATTGTACTCAATACCTCCTGGAACATCTACAACTTCAGAATGAATTTCATCCGTGCCATGCAGGCGAAGGGATATGAAATTCATGCCATTGCCCCTACTGACGATTATACTCCTCTATTAGTTGAAGCCGGTTGTATTTACCATCCGGTGAAAATGGATAGCCGCGGGGCTAATCCTATTAAAGATTCGGCCCTTATATTCGAATTGTGGTCGATCTACCGAAAGGTAAAACCCGATATCATTCTTCATTATACAATTAAGCCTAATGTATACGGCACACTGGCTGCCTCCCTGTTGAAAATCCCGGTGATTAATAACGTGTGTGGTTTGGGTACAGTGTTTTTGAAAGATAACTTCGTTTCCGCTATCGCGATAGGGCTTTATAAGCTGGCTTTCCGCTTTCCCAAGAAGATCTTCTTTCAGAATCCGGAAGACATGGATCTGTTTGTAAACCGGGGGCTGTCGCCTAAGGAAACCGCAGATCTGCTGCCGGGCTCAGGCATTGATCTCGAAAGATTCAAACCCAAAGAATTCAAGCGCAACTCGTCATTTACCTTCCTGCTGATCAGCCGCCTGATTACCGATAAAGGCATCATGGAATACATCGAGGCCGTAAAGAAGTTAAAGGCCAAAGGTATCAATGCCCGTTTTCAGATACTGGGAGCAAAAGATCCGCAACACAAAAGAGGTATTCAGCTTTCCGTAATTGATGAATGGATTCGTACCAACACCGTAGAATACCTGGGCACATCCAATGATGTACGCAAGTTTATTCATGAGGCGGATTGCATCGTATTGCCTTCTTACCGTGAAGGAACACCACGCACATTGCTGGAAGCAGCAAGCTCTGGCAAACCGATTATTGCCACCGATGTACCGGGTTGCCACCAGGTAGTCAGTCATAATTTCAATGGCCTGCTTTGCCAGATGAAAAATGCGACTGACCTGGCGGAGAAAATGGATACCATGACCGCCCTGAGTGATGATACCCTAAAGCAGTTTGGAGAAAATGGGCGTAAAAAAATGGAGCAGGAATACGATGAGTCGCGTGTCATCAACAAATACATGGAAGCACTCAGCCATTTTGATTTCAAGAAGGCTTCCCAATCAAACTAAACCTCTCCGGGTTTCAGGTGCAAGCTGAAGGTTTTCCGCAGAAAGGAACGAATGACACAAATCCGTTAATTATTCATAAAATAGGGTATAAATCCGTAATTTCACCCGGATGATTCTTTCACATTTATCTCCGTTTACAAAGCACCTCGTTGCTCTCCTGCTGCTTGGCCTTGTATTCGGATGTTCGTCTTACAAACAAAACATCATGTTTAAACCGGGTGAAGGATTTACTCCTGATCCAATCCGGAAAGAAGCATTGTCGGTAGAGAAAAGTTATGTAATTCAGAAAAACGACTATCTGAAGCTGGAGGTATTCTCCAATAAAGGAGAACGTGTAATCGATCCGGATGGAGAACTGGTGAAAAGCATGGGCGCTGCGGCCCAGAATACCAATGTGAAACCGACACTAAACTACCTGGTTAACACTCTTGGAGTAGCCAAATTTCCAATGATTGGTGAAGTCAAACTCGACAGCCTCACCTTGCGCCAGGCGGAAGAAATACTACAGAAACTGTACAATGGCTACTACACGGATTGTTTTGTATCCCTTACATTTATGAACAAGCGCGTGATTGTACTGGGTGCGGTTGGCGGCCAGGTCATTCCGTTAACCAACCAAAGTGTAACACTGGCCGAAATACTTGCCTTGTCAAAAGGAGTAGGAAACGATGCGAAAGCTCAGAACATACGTGTACTTCGCGGTCAACAGGTTTTCGTTGTTGATTTCTCTACGCTCAACGGATACCTCACCAGTAATATGATCGTAGAACCGGGTGATATCATTTATGTAGAACCCGTACGCAGACCTTTTGTGGAAGCATTCAAGGATTACGGAGGTCTGATCAGCCTGGGTGTTACGCTTACCTCCCTGATCATCGTCATCTCACAGACTACCAAGTGATGGAGAAGAGCAAAGTTTTCACCCCTGCCGCTCAGTCCATTGATGGAATTGATCTCGAAAAGCTCGGCATCATCGTCCGCAGAAACGCACCCGCTATTGTTATTGTTTTCGTACTGTCTATTCTCTCCTGCTACCTTTATCTGCGCTACACCAAAAACGTGTACCAGTCCGACTCGGAATTAAAGCTGGATGTAAAGCAGGAAGCGACCGTACTTCGTATCAATTCTGTAAGTGAAGATGACAATCTGAACATCATTGCGGGTGAAATCGAACAGATCCGATCAAAATTTTTCCTCAGCAGGGTAATCGATTCATTGAATTTTAATGTAAGCTATCATGCCAAAGGAAAAGTACTGACCGAAGAAATGTACAAACGCTCACCATTTAGTGTAGCGCATACCTTAAACAATAATTCACTGACGGATATTCCTCTTTATATCAACTTTGAGGAGGACGGCTCATTCCGGTTAAAAGTGGGTGAAAACGGAGCGGTGGTAAACGGAAAAGTAAACAAGCCTTTTACACTTCAGGATAATCAGCTGACGATCCGCGAAACTTCTGTTTTTGAAAGCAATCACCGCGAAGATTATTTTTTCATCCTTCACAGTAAGGGAAGCCTGCTCGGTTATATTTTAGGCAATCTCAGCGTAGTACCTCTGAACTACAATGCCAACACCATCCGCATTTCCTTTAAGGATTTCAATTCGCGAAAAGCACAGGACATCGTCAACAAAATCGATTCGGTTTATCTCTTCTACAGCTATGAGCAAAAGAACCTCACCAATAAGCAGAAAATTGAATGGCTGAATTCGGAACTGGCCCAGCTGGAGAAGAAGATGGAAGACTACGAAGATTATTTTGAAAACTTCACGATTCAAAATAAAAGCAGCGATATGGATCTGGATCTGAAACAAACCATCCTGCAGATCAACAAAATCGATTCCCAACGTTTTTCCATCAACAAACGGCTGAATGATCTCAATTCGATTACGGAAACACTTTCCACCGGTAATGGTAAATCACTGCTATCCATAACCCAAAAACAATTTCTGCCTGCTTACCTGAATAAAAAAGTGGAAGACCTCCAGTTGATTGCCCAGGAACATGACCGGCTGGCACTATCCTATAATGAAAACACCTTTGCCTTCAAGCAAAAAGACAGAGAACTCAGCAATCTGAAATCGCAGGTATTCGGTCAGCTGGCCGATTTGAAAAAAGATTGGATGAAAACACAATTGGAATTGACCCGGCAAAAAGAAGCACTGGAGAAGGAGTTTGCTTCCATGCCCGACAAGAGCACGCAGCTGGCCAAGAAAAAAAGATTCTATAAACTCTACGAAGAGTTCTATCTATCCATGATGCAATCCAAAGCAGAGTTTGAGATTGCCAAAGCAGGTACCATCCCTGATTTTAAAATTCTGTCTCCTGCTACCAATCCGGTTACGCCCATCCTGCCACAGCGGGCCATGATTATGGGAGTAGGTATCGTAGCCGGTATTGTGCTCAACTTCTTCCTGATCGGGTTTCTTTACATCGTCAATAACAAGATCACCAGCGTACAGGAGATTGAAAAAACCATCCATGTACCCTTCATGGGGGTGATTCCCATTTCGCACCACAGCACCATCACTCCTTTTCACATTATCGACAATCCCAAGTCGATGGTGAGCGAAGCTATTCGTATTCTTCGCACCAATCTTGACTTCTTTACATCGAGTGGCAGCCGAAAAGTGATTTCAATTTCGTCTACGGTATCCGGGGAGGGAAAATCCTTTCTTGCATTGAACCTGGGCGGAGTACTGGCGCTGTCGCGTAAGAAGGTCATATTACTGGATCTGGATATGCGCAAGCATAAACACAACCTGCCATTTGAAACTGATGCCGCTAAAGGTATAAGCACAGTACTCATAAAGAAACATCACTGGAAAGAATGCCTCGTACACACTTCGCTGGAAAACTTCGACTACATTCCTTCCGGACCACATCCTCCTAATCCTTCAGAGCTATTGCTGAATGGCGAATTTACCGATATGCTTGAAAGCATGAAGGAGGTTTATGATTACATCGTAATCGATACTCCTCCGGTGGGTTTAGTCACCGATGGAATCATGGCCATGAAGCGATCGGATCTGTCTATCTATGTATTCCGAGCGAATTACTCTAAAAAAGATTTTCTCAATAACCTCCAGCGCATCATTGCCATCAATAAACTGGAGCGGGTTGCCGTGGTGCTCAATGCCATGCCATCCTCCCGTAAGACATACGGTTACGGGTATTACGAGGATAAGACGGTGATTAAGAAACGTTGGAAAACTTTATTCCGCAGATAGTGTTCTCTGTTTTCAAAAAGAAAGAAAAAAAAGAATATCTGCCGCTAAACACAGATATTCACTCCCATCTCCTTTATGGAATTGATGATGGTGTTAAAACCTTGCAGGAAGCGGAGGAGGTAGTACTTGCGCTGCAGGAATGCGGCTATACCAAGCTGGTGACGACACCCCATAGCATGAGTGATCGCTACCCCAACGATGCGGCAACTATTGTTGGCAAGCTGGAAGAACTGCGAAATCATCTTCGCACAAAAAGCATTGAGATGCACATCGAAGCGGCCGCTGAGTACTACTTCGACGAATTTCTTTTCGAGCAGGTAAATGACAATAAACCGTTGCTTACGTTTGGCTCGCGGTATCTTCTGTTCGAAACGAATTATTTATCAGAGCCTTTTCAGTTAAAGGATTTTATTTTCAAGATCACCACACAAGGCTACAAACCGGTATTGGCACATCCGGAACGTTATCAATACATGACCCTGCAAAAGGCCGAAGATCTGCGCGATCGCGGCGTATTGTTTCAAATCAATATCATGTCGCTGGCGGGCCATTATTCCAAACCCATCCAGACCATGGCCAATGATTTTATTGATCGTGGATGGATTGATTTCCTGGGAAGTGATTGTCATAATTCTTTGCATATTGAGGTATTGAAAAAGGCCATGATGAGCAAGCATTTTAAGAAAGCATTGGAACTACCTCTACTTAACCGCATGCTGTGATGATTGCAATTACAGGAGCCAACGGATTGTTGGGAAGTTTCATCATCGAGCGGTTTGTAAATGAAAACATTCCGGTCATTGCCATTGCACGTCATCCGCCTCATTCAAAAACAAATCCATTAGTTACGTGGAGAGAAGCCGATGTAACGGATCCGGTAAGTCTTATCGAAGCATTGAAAGAGGCTACCTGTGTCATTCATGCAGCCGCCATGGTGTCGTTCAATCCATCGGCCACAAAAAAAATAATGGATACGAATGTGATGGGTACGCAGCAGGTGATTAATGCCTGTCAGTCACTTGGCATATCACACATCATTCACGTAAGCTCGGTGGGGGCATTGGGCAAAGTAAAGGATGCCAGTGTCATCACCGAAGAAAGCAAATGGATTGCCGGTTCATTTAATACCGACTATGCAGAATCAAAATACCTGGCCGAGTTAGAAGTGTATCGCGCCTACGAAGAAGGAATGACCGTGGCGATGGTTAATCCTTCCGTGATACTTACTCCGGGTGACTGGAGCCGCAGCAGTGCAAAACTGTTCAGGTTTGTGTGGGACGAAAAAATATTTTACACACAAGGCCAGTTCAACTATGTGGATGTACGCGATGTAGCTGAACTGATTTTCAGATTGTATCAGAACAAGGAGAAAGTAAATGGCCAGAAATTTATTGCCAACTCCGGCAGTGTTGAGTTTCTTGATTTCTTTCAGCGCGTAGCCAGCCGGTGGGGCAAGAGAGCACCTTTTATAAAGGTAAATTCCTCACTGATTACGACTGCTGCATTTCTTGAATCTGTGCGCTGCAAAATGACCGGAGCCGAACCGTTAATCGTTGCCAAAACATTGCGGGCCAACCGGCAAAAATTTGTCTACAGCAATCAAAAAGCGGCAAACGAACTCAAAATGCAATTCAAAACGCTGGACGAAACCCTCGACTGGTGCTGCCAAATGTATCTCGCAATCGATACAACAAACAAATAAGATCTCCAAGTTGCCGCCTTCCTAATTATCGCTCAACTTTGCTTTAATTTTCAGGGCGCATTTCAGCAACCTGACTATTTTTTCTTACTTTAGGAAAACCTTTTAACGAATGGCTCACGATTTTAGAAAGCGCGAGGAAGAGGAACTGATCAAGCGATTCGAAGAAACGCTCAAAAATAATTCGACTACTTTTTTTGATGTAGAAGATTACGAAACGATTGTCCATCACTATCTCGACAATAATAAACCCAAGAAAGCACTGACGGCAATTAATCTGGCGATGGATCAATACCCATTCTCCACCGAATTATTTACCATCAAAGCGCAGATACTGACCAATCTTGAAGAATACGATCAGGCACTCGAACTTTTAGAACGAGCACGCAATCTCAATCCGATTGATATCGAGATCAGCTTATCTATCGGATCAGTATTATCATTGCAAGGCAAGCATGAGGAAGCAATTGCTCTTTATGAAGAAGCAATGAATTCATCCGATGAAGATCATGATGAGTTCTATTATAATATTGGTCTTGCTTATCAAAGCATGGACGATTACACCAAAGCCATTGAAGCCTATAAAAAGTCAATAGAGCTTAATCTTTCACACGAAGGTGCTCTGTATGAGCTTGCTTTTTGCCTGGATGTAGTGGGTCAGCTGGAAAGCAGCCTGTCGTACTATAAAAAATTCATTGACGAAGATCCGTATTCGGCCGCCGCCTGGTATAACCTGGGTATTGTAAGCAACAAGCTGGAGAAATACGAAGAAGCACTGGAAGCCTACGAATATGCAATCGCTATTGATGACAACTTTGCTTCCGCTCATTTTAACATGGGCAACTCCTACATGAACCTGGAGCAATACAGCAAAGCACTGGATTCATTTAAGAAGACCATCGATATTGAAGGTCCAAGCCCCGAAGTGTACTGCTGTATGGGTGCTGCGTATGAAAACCTGGAGCAGTATGATCTGGGTCTCAAGTATTTTCAAAAAGCAACCAAGCTCGATCTCCTGTATGATGAAGCCTGGTTTGGTGCAGGCAGTTGCCTGGAGAAACAAGAGCAATGGTTTCAGGCACTTCATTTTTTCAACAAAGCCATTAAGATCAACAGCCACAATGCAGAATACTGGAAAGCGGCTGCACATGCTGAGTTTAAAATAGGCAATACCATTTCCAGCATCAGCGCGTATGAAGAAGCCAGCAACCTGGGGCCTGATGACAAGGAAATATGGCTCAACTGGTCGTTTATCTATTATGAACAAGGCGAATACATGAAAGCCGTGGAGGTAATGCTGCAGGGAATGGACGAAATTCCGGACGAAGCAGAGTTCTTTTACCGTATCACGGTTTACCTCATAGAAGCAGGCAAGTTTAAAGAAGCCTTTAATTATCTGGAAAATGCTTTAATTTTGGACTTTGAAGGACACACTGTTCTTTTTGACTTCTTCACGAAGCCAGAGACACAGAAAGCCTTGTACAAGATTATAGACCAGTTTAGAAAAGACAATCGCTGATGAACTACACAATTAAGAATTTACCTGAGCGCACTTCCAAGCCCAGGCAGATAGGTTTTACTATGGCAATGGATAAAGGGTTAAGTGTGCGTGAAGCGGAAGATTTCATGAGCCTTTGTGCTGACCATGTGGACATTGTGAAATTAGGATGGGCAACCTCCTACGTTACTCCCAACCTGAAAGAAAAACTGAAAGTATACAAAGATGCGGGCGTCCCCTGCTATCTGGGAGGTACTCTTTTTGAAGCATTTATCATCCGGGATCAGTTTGACGACTACCGCCGGGTGCTGGATAAGTTTGACCTTTCTTTTGCGGAAGTATCAGACGGATCAATCGATCTGGATCACGACAAGAAATGCGATTACATCAAACGACTGTCGGAACAAGTTACCGTACTCTCTGAAGTAGGTTCTAAAGATGCAGACAAAATCATTCCTCCTTATCAGTGGATTGAGTTGATGCAGAAGGAACTGGATGCCGGAGCCTGGAAAGTAATCGGCGAAGCACGCGAAGGCGGAAACGTAGGTTTGTTCCGTTCTACCGGAGAAGTACGCTCCGGCTTAGTACAAGAAATCTTAACAAAGATTCCTTTCGAGAAAATTATCTGGGAAGCTCCGCAGAAGGCGCAGCAGGTTTGGTTCATCAAACTGTTGGGTACTAATGTGAACCTCGGAAACATCGCTCCTAATGAAGTTATTCCATTGGAAACAATTCGCCTCGGCTTGCGCGGAGACACTTTTCTGCACTTCCTGGGATTAGAAAGAAAGAAAGACGATCACCGCGTGCCTCCATTTGAGGCCGATTAAGGGTTAAAATTTTACGCTTTCTTAAAAATTCATGCGTTGAGGAAAATAAAAGACAATCTTCTGTTTTATTTGATTTCAGAAGGTGCATTTTGCATCCCTGAAATCACGCTTTCCCCGTACCCGACCATAATGCCCCCTCTCCTATTTCAAAATATATTTTTTGCACCCGGCATAGGCACTATGAACCACCATGGGTTTATGCCACAATCAACTCATTGAAATCATGGAAAAAAAATTCGGCCTGATTGGTCAAACAGTAAGTCATTCCTTCTCTAAAGTCTATTTTGACGAGAAGTTTTTCAGAGAAGGATTGAGAGACTTTCGCTACGACTTGTATCCGCTGGACACGATTGACGACATCAAGACTTTACTCAGTGAAAATCCGGAACTGGTTGGTCTTAACGTCACCATTCCCTACAAAGAAAAAGTAATCAAGTTTTTAAGCGAGATTGATGCCGATGCAAAACGCATTGGTGCCGTAAACGTAATTCAGATCCGCGATGGAAAGCTGAAAGGATTTAATACTGACAGTGATGCCTTCCTGGATACCGTGACAAAATGGTTCAAGCACACGGCCGATTCGAAAGCACTCGTCCTGGGTACAGGAGGTTCATCAAAAGCAGTGCAGGAAGCACTCACCAAGCTGGGCATTCAATTTGAAACGGTTTCGCGTGAAGAAGGCAAAGCAACTTATACGTACGAGCAATTAGAAAAAAAACCGGCGGCAATTTCTTCAGCTCACCTCATCATCAACACCACCCCGCTGGGGATGAGCCCGAATAACAATTCGGTACCTCCGATCAATTATGAACTGATTACGGCCGATCATTACGTGTACGATCTTATCTACAACCCCGCCCGCACCATGTTTTTACAGAAAGCGGAAATGCGCGGAGCAAAAATCAAAAACGGACTGGAAATGCTCCACATTCAGGCCGAGAAGGCCTGGGCCATCTGGAATAACTAGCCTAAAACCATTAAAAGAAGCCATCTGAAAAATGGCTTCTTTTGTTTTATCATTACTCCTATTTTTAAGGAATGGACTTCATACTATCGAGCGAATTCGAACCAACCGGCGATCAGCCCAAAGCCATCAAACAACTCATTGAGGGCCTTGAGGCGGGCGAAGCCCATCAGACATTGTTAGGGGTAACGGGTTCAGGTAAAACGTTTACAGTAGCCAACGTCGTGGCGAAGTTAAACCGCCCTACGATTGTATTGTGTCACAACAAAACACTGGCCGCTCAGTTGTATGGAGAATTTAAACATTTCTTTCCACAGAATGCCATTGAGTATTTCATCTCGTACTACGACTACTATCAACCGGAAGCATTCATTCCTTCTTCCGGATTATATATCGAGAAGGATCTTTCCATTAACGAAGAAATTGAAAAACTAAGATTGAGTGCGACTTCTTCCTTATTAACCGGAAGAAGAGATGTATTGGTGGTGGCTTCGGTGTCCTGCATTTATGGTATTGGTAATCCGGAAGAGTTTGGAAAAAACAGGATACAACTTCGCGTAGGTGAAATGATTCCGCGTAATCGTCTTTTGTTTGGACTGGTCGACATCTTATATAAACGTACCGAAGCCGAATTCAAACGGGGTTCTTTCCGCGTCAAGGGAGATACAGTGGATATCTTTCTCGCGTATGCGGATTATGCGATTCGTATCTATTTCTATGGCGATGAGATTGAACGCATTCAGCAAATTGATCCGGAGAGTGGAAAGAAGATATCCGATGAAAAAGTAGCGACCATATTTCCTGCCAATCTTTTTGTGACGGGCAAAGATGCCCTGCACCAGGCCATCAAAGAAATTCAGGATGACATGGTCTTGCAGGTACAAATGTTTGAATCGGAGAAAAAACACCTGGAAGCCAAACGACTGAAAGAGCGTACCGAGTTTGATCTGGAGATGATGCGCGAACTTGGCTATTGCAGTGGTATCGAAAATTACTCACGCTACTTTGACAGAAGAAAGGCTGGAGCCAGACCTTTCTGCCTGCTGGATTATTTTCCGGATGATTTTCTTCTGGTGGTTGATGAAAGCCATGTGACTCTACCCCAGGTGCGCGCCATGTGGGGCGGAGACCGTTCACGTAAAGTAAACCTGGTGGATTATGGGTTCCGCTTGCCTTCAGCGATGGACAATCGCCCATTGACGTTCAATGAATTTGAATCTATTGTCAACCAGGCAATCTATGTAAGCGCAACACCTGCCGAATATGAATTACGTAAGTCGGAAGGTGTAGTGGTCGAACAATTGATACGGCCTACCGGCTTGCTCGATCCCAATATCGATGTACGTCCCAGCAAAAATCAGATCGATGATCTGTTTGAAGAGATTGATGAGCGTGTGCGAAGAAAGGAACGGGTACTAGTTACTACGTTAACCAAGCGCATGGCCGAAGAGCTGACCAAATTCATGGAGCGTGCTTCCATTAAATGTCGCTACATCCATTCGGAAGTAGATACGCTGGATCGGGTGGAGATACTACGTGAACTAAGATTGGGAGTGTTTGATGTGTTGGTAGGTGTTAACCTGCTGCGCGAAGGATTAGATTTGCCCGAAGTGTCACTGGTAGCGATCCTTGATGCCGATAAAGAAGGATTCTTGCGTAACGAGCGATCTTTGGTGCAGACCATTGGCCGTGCCGCGCGTAATTCCAATGGCCGCGTGATTATGTATGCCGATAAGATTACCGAATCCATGCAGCAGGCCATTGATGAAACCGAGCGCAGAAGAAAAATACAAATCGACTACAATACCAGGAACGGCATTACCCCAACTACGGTAATTAAATCGCGCGATGAAATCTTCCGTCAGACCAAAGTGGCGGACTCCAAGAAATCAACAAAGAACTATTACATTGAAGACGAGGAGAAATCACTGGCTGCCGACCCGGTTGTTGCTTACCTCAGCAAAGAAGAACTGACCAAGATGGCCGAGCGAACCAAAAAGCAGATGGAAAAAGCCGCGAAGGAGCTGGAATTCATGGAAGCTGCACGGTTGCGTGACGAGTACCTGGCGATACAGAAATTATTGGCCGGGAAGAAGTAATCTCACTTCTTCTCAAATTCAATAATCAAATGCTTACCCAGCAGTACCTTCAGTGACGTATTGATGTTAAAAATCTCTTCGTACACCTGCTTATTATCCGGATCATTTTTGAGTTGCCGCTTCAAATTCTTTTTTGCGAAGTAGTAAATCCAGGGATAAAAAATTAACAGCAGGATAGAGGTGGAACTGGCAGGAGAAGGGTGAATCTTTTTGATGCGCAACCCATTAATACCGGCAAGTGTACGTAGGCGAAGAATGCCGCTGATAAACAGTTTACCAAAGTATCCTTTATCACTATGCTCACTCCATTTTGCGTAGGCATCCAGTTCATTCGGTGCTGGCCGCGAATAGTGTTCACTCTCCATTAAAAACTGCGAGAACCGGCTTCGCAATGACGAACTGTTCGGGGTGGTCAGTAGCAGCTTACCGGTCGTTTTTAGTATTCTTGACGTTTCTTTAAAAAAGAAAAACTGGTCAGGCAGATGCTCGATGGTCTCTCCTAATAAAACGATATCAGCTGAAGAAGATACAATAGGAAACTCTTCCTGAAGATCAATAAACTGACAAGTGGCTCTGGTAAATGAATCCTGTTCGGGAAACAGATCGTAGACACTGACATTTGCTCCGGCCTTCTCAAAGAGGTGCGCAATGTATCCGCTTCCTGTTGACAAATCGCAGACCGAAATACGGTTTAATTGATTGGCTGATTCCGCAATGTAGTTTTCAAAGAAGCGAATGGCATTTTCTCTTGAGTGAGGAATTTCGGACTGATCACTCATGCCTTTGATTTAAGATAAGCCAATGCATGTGTTAAGTCTTCCGGAGTATCGATACCCATGGTTTCAATTTCAGTCACCGCCGTTTTGATTTTAAACCCATTCTCCAGCCAGCGAAGTTGCTCCAGTGATTCGGCCTTCTCCAGAGATGAAACGGACAGTTTGGTGATCCGCTCCAGTATATCCCTGCGATAGGCATACATACCGATGTGTTTATAAAAGATATGATTTGCCAGCCACTGAGACTGTTCGGTGTTGCGCAGGTGGGGAATCGTTGAACGGCTAAAGTAAAGGGCTTCGCCAAGGGCATTTACCACCACCTTCACTACATTCGGATTAAACAACTGCTCTTCTTTCCCGATCACCTTAATCAGTGTAGCTAATTCCGTTTTGCCATCTAGTAATGCGGCAAGGAGGTCAATCTGTTGCGGATCAATAAAAGGTTCATCGCCCTGTATATTGATAACGTAGTCATAGTGCTCCGTCTGCCTGCTATACGCCTCAAAGCAACGATCGGTGCCGCTCTGATGCTGTTCCGATGTCATACATACATTACCCCCAAAGGCCTGTACATGATCAACAATTTGCTGATTATCGGTGGCCACAACGACATGGGTAATCCGTTTTGATTTCTTCACCTGTGCGTACACGGTCTCCACCATTGATTTTCCGGCAATATCCACCAGGGGTTTTGCCGGGAAGCGGGTGGACGCATAGCGCGAAGGAATGACTCCTAAAATCTTCATACTTTCTTTACGGTAAGCGTTACTCCTTCGGTACTGATTACTTCTATCTGTTCGTCTCTTTCCACAAATTCTCCGCGTGTAAAGGCATCGTAGATCTGTTCGTCAATCATTACTTTACCACTGGGGCGAAGGATAGTGAACGCGGTTCCTTTCTTTCCAATCATTACCTCCACTCCCGCATTCACTGTAAAGCCTTGTGATTTCTCCTGCGTATCGGTCAATGCAATACGATTGAATGCTTTTGTATTCGCTAACTGAGCTCCACCAAAAAACAAAAGGAGAATTCCACCGGTGAGACCACCAAGTGCCACAAACGTAGCCGTAACGATATTCCCGAAAGGCACATATTCAAAATTGAAAAAATCATTATTGATCATGATCAGAACAAGTGAGGTGATGGTGAGGGCAATGCCGGTAACACCCGCCACGCCAAAACCAGGAATCACAAAAATCTCTGCCGCAATCAGTACAATGCCAATAAACAAGGCAATGATTTCCCAATAGTCAGCAAGGCCATTGAGGTAATAGGGAACCAGATAGAGGACTAAGGCAGCAATCGCAGCAAATAACGGGAAGCCAATACCGGGAGCCTGCATCTCAAAATAAATCCCTCCGATGATGATCAGAATCAAGATTCCGCTGATGAATGGGTTGAGAACAAAAGCAATGATCTTTTCCGCAAAACCTAACTGGTACGTTTCCAGGGTGTACTCCTTCACTTTGTTTCTTGCCAGAATTTCCTGGAGGGATGCTACTTTTGCCTCGCAGTAGCCGTTGGCAATGGCTTCTGTGGTAGTGAACGTAATTACCTTTCCCGCTTCCTTCACTCCTTCAATCACCACGCGGTCATCCACCATGCCTTCTGCAATGATGGGATTGCGTCCGTTCTCTTCGGCAGTCGCCCGCATGATGGATCGCATATACGATTGGTATTTATCCGGTGCCGCCATACCATCCGATCCATTTACCACCGTAGCTGCTCCGATGCTGGCTCCTGGCGACATATAAATGCTATCGCAAGCGATGGAAATGAGAGCACCTGCAGAGGCAGCATCTGAATTGATATAGACCCAGATCGGCTTTTTGAAATCCATCATCAGATCCACAATCTCTTTGGCATCGGTGAGCACACCGCCATAAGTGTCCATGTCCACAATCACATAGTCGGCTTTGGTGCTTTCAGCATGCGCCAGGGCCAGCTTTACATATCGGGTCATGCGTGGATCAATTTCGTCTTTGATCTCCATTACCATCACCTTCTGTTTTTGCTGAGCATGGAGCGATGCGGTGAACAGCATCAGTGGTAAAAAGAACTTTATCATTTTGAAAATAGTTTCTATTCAAAAATAGCAGTCTGCAATTAAATTTGAAGCCTGTCGTTTCTGATGTAAATCTAACGAAACAGAGCACCGTCAGCGCTATGAATAACAGCAAAGAATTGGTAACTTTTGGCATTGTTTAAGCTATGATCAGACTCATTTTTTTAACTGCATTATCCTGGCTCAATCCGTCCGCTGATGCGGACTCCATACGCACCGAAACCATCAACGGAAAGGTGTGCGTGATCCATAAAGTGGACGAGAAGGAAACCCTCTTCAGCATTTCCAAGCGGTACGGAGCTACACTGACCAGCATTCTGGAATTTAATCCGGGTTCTGATAATGGCCTGGAAGTAGGGCAGCTCTTAAAAGTACCTTATACGGCCAAGGCTAAGTCACAACCCATTACGTCTGCTCCGGTCAGCACTCCGGCTAATTCTTCATCGAATACAGGTAACGGAATTCATAAAGTACAGCCAGGGGAAACGTTGTTTGCTATTTCCAGAAAGTACAACATTGATGTGGAAGACCTGAAGGCATGGAATTATCTTAAAGAAAACGCTATTTCTGTAGGGCAGGATCTGAGAGTGAAGCGACCGGCATCCTTCACGGAAGGAACAACGGTCAAGCAGCCCTCCACGACAACCGTTACTAACCACACCGCCACCACTACTTCTTCAAAAGAAAGCACGCATACGGTCGCTGCAGGGGAGACTTTGTATTCCATATCGAGGCAATACAATGTCAGCGTAGATCAGATTAAAGCATGGAACAATCTTCAGGCCACCGAGTTAAAGATCGGTCAGGTACTTACGGTAAAGTCCGCTACCGGTGCAAATACAGCACCGGTAATTAACGAAACAAAAAACACACCTCCGCAAATCACAGAGACCAAACAACAGCCCTCTCCTTCACCTACACCTTCACCTGTCATGAAAGAGGAGAAGAAAATCGTTCAGGAAGAGAAGAAAGTGACTCCGGTAGTTACCACTCCTGAAATCAAAATCTCGGAAGGTGTCAGTGGTTCTGATGAGATTAAAGAAGCCGGCCTTGCTGAATTGATTGAAGGGACAGAAGGAAACCGGAAATACCTTGCTCTTCATAAGACCGCCAAGGCGGGAACCATTATGAAAGTAAGAAACGAACTAAATAACCGTGAAGTATTTGTTCGGGTAGTAGGGCCATTGCCGAATGTGGGAAGCAATGATAAAATGGTAGTGAAGATTTCAAAATCTGCCTATGATCGTCTGGGCGCGATTGACCCCAAGTTCCGGGTGGAAGTAACGTACTACAAATAAGGCTGTAAGCGATTGGGTAAATGAAGAAACTGCCTCCGCAGGAACTGAAAGATTTCCTGGATAAAAAAGTAGCGCAGTTCAATCAGCCGGGATTCATCAAAAATGATCCCGTTCAGATTCCGCATCAATTCAAAAAGAAACAAGACATCGAAATTGCCGGATTGTTTGCTGCCGTTCTGGCTTGGGGACAGCGCGTTACCATCATCGGCAAAAGCAAAGAACTCCTTACCCGCATGGATAATGCTCCGCATGATTTCATGCTGCATCATCAGGAAAGTGACCTGAAACGATTTGAAAGTTTCCGGCACCGCACATTTAATGGATCAGACACATTGTATTTCATTGAGTTTCTTTCTTCGTTCTACAAAGCGAATGACTCATTAGAGAGTGCATTCATTGCTCCCTGTACTTCAGCGCAAGAACCCATCGAGCAAGGACTGATTCAATTCAACAAACTCTTCTTTTCGCTTCCTCATTCTCCACAGCGAACGCGCAAACACATCTCCACACCAGAACGCAAGTCGGCCTGCAAGCGGATCAATATGTACTTGCGCTGGATGGTACGAAATGATCAGCAAGGTGTTGACTTTGGCATCTGGAAAAACATATCGCCTTCCGTCCTGATTTGCCCATGCGATCTGCATGTTGAGCGTGTAGCGCGAAAATTAAAAATGGTGAAGCGCAAGCAGATGGACTGGCTCACCGCCATTGAACTCACTCAGAGCCTGAGAAAACTCGACCCGAAGGATCCTGTCAAATACGACTTTGCCCTATTCGGCCTGGGTATTGATGAAGGGTTCGGGTATTGAAGCAGTGGTCAATTCACCTTCCGCATTTTAAGTTTTTCAACAGCAAACTGATCCATCTCCCTTTCCACCGAAGCAATATCTTTTGATGTAAGATGAGAACCCAATACATGGGCTCCGGCATTGGAGATGGAGCGTGCAACCTTCATTCCTTCCGGAGTACCTAACTCTTTATTCATTTCAATGATTGCGCTCACCTTCACCGTTGGGTCTTGCTCTTTCTCATTTTTAAAATAGTAAAGCGTAAGCGATGGGCATTTCACCTTGTGAAAGGTGTCTTTGTTCATCTTCGTTTCCAGCAGTTCTTGCAATTGAGTGATGGCCTCGATGCGATAGGGGTTATTCCAATACTGATCTTTCACTTCATCTTTGGGAAAGGAACGGTAATCCGATCCGATGACCATTCGTGCTATTTGCAAACCCCATGGATTATTCAACAGCCAGGCGTTACCATCATTAATGGCAATGTTAGGAGACATATTAAGTAATGCGAACACATCGTCAGGGTACTCGGCTGCCAGCATCAAGGACAGCGTACTTCCATTTGATGTACTCATTAAAATCACCTTGTCTCCCAGGGCCTTCCCAATCACTAATGCTTCCTTCGCGCTTGCCCACAGTCGGTCGGGAGTCATGTATAAAAGTTGTTCAGTCGTATCTATACCATGATCCGACAATCGCGATAAATACAAATTGCATCCAAACTTATTGGCAAAATCCATATGCACCGGGTTGCCCTCCTCCTGGCTAGCCGAAAAACCATGAAGATAGACCACACTGTACGTCGTCTTCTTCTTTGTGCTGTCAGCCCAGATGATCCGGGCTTGGTTGTCCTTTTTCAGTTGATGGTTGCTCTCGTTCGTAGCAATATAACTCTCCAACTCATCGGGTTGCGCCGGAACAGCAGGTAATGCCTTGTCATATTCCGGTGTAGCTGGCCGTGGCCCAATGAAATAAATGATCGCCAGCAGAGCAACGGGAACTACGATATAAAGTGTACGCTTCTTCATCATTGATTATTTAGGATAGCTTAAACAGGTTGTAAGGTAAAATAGCCATTGCTATGCTTTACTTAATTCGGTAAGCGCATTAACAAAAACATCCAGTTCTTTTAGTGTTGTATAAATAGAAGGTGTGATCCGGCATCCATGCACACCCGCACCATCAATAGCTACGGTATAAATCTTGTATTTTTTCAAAAGTGTCTCTGCTAAATCCTGAGGCTTCCTATTCCGGATACCTACATTAGCTATAGCACACGAGCGTGCCGGATCGGCCGGTGTATTGAGAATGACGTTCGGAATATTCCTTACTCTCGATGTCCAATAGTTTTGCAAATATCGAAGACGAAGTTCTTTTCGCTCTGCTCCCAGCGTAGTATAAAAATCAATGGCATCCGCAATCGTCAGGTCAGTGGCCACCGGATGCGTGCCGGTATGATTCAACCGGGCGATATCATCTTCCCTGCGATCGCCATCTGCAAATAGCGGCCAGAGCGCTGCAATGTTCTCCTTCTTGATATAGAGCATTCCGGCACCCAGTGGTACACTCAACCACTTATGAAGGCTTGCTCCATAGTAATCGCAATGCAAATCAGGAATAGAAAAACGTATATGGGCCAACGCATGTGCCCCGTCCACCATTACCTGCACTCCCCTGCTATGTGCCATGTCACAAATTTTACGAACCGGCAGAATCTGCCCGGTGATGTTGACCATATGACACACCATCAGCAGCTTTGTTTTATCGGTAATGGCATTGGCATACAGGTTCACAATCTCTTCATCCGAAGCCGGATGATTCGGTAATGAAATCACTTTATTCACTACACCATGGCGTTTGGCTACTAGTCGGAACATATCCTGCATGGCACCATAATCCTGCTGCGCCATGATGGATTCATCTCCTGCTTTCCAGGGAAAACCACCAATGATGGTATCCAATGATTCCGTTGTATTGCGTGTGATGATGAGTTCATCTTCGGAGCATCCTGCTAATGCGGCCAGTTTGCTCACCATCTTCTTTTTGTTTTCCCATTGCACCGTGCGCATGTAATAAGCGCCCTGGTAATTCACTTCACGGATGTGCTCCAGGTATTTATCCAATATTTCCTGAGGAAGAATGCTGTAATACCCATTCTCGAGATTGATATAATCTGATTTTAACCTGTAGCCCTTGCGGATACCTTCCCAGAACGATTCCTCATCGGCAAGCTCAGTTGCCGTAAAAGAAGAAAATTGATCAAGCCAATAATCCAGTGATTGGAAAGGAGTTGAACCCACTACACCAAGCATAGCAGCATTCTTTATGAAAGTACGTTTATTCATCTGTGTGTGATAGCCGGTTGAAAATACGGAAATAAAATGAAATAGAGATTCACCTGATTTTAGCCCTCCGTTAAAAATTCAATTGACCTGGTTTGTAGAGAAAAAATCTCACTTAAAAATCCACCCGTTTTATAAAAACTGATGCCATAATTTAAGCTGATTGGGCATGAATTCATTCATCGGAAATATTAACGACTAACCTCATAATAGAGTCGTATAACCTTTGTTAAACTTTATTTACCGTAAGGATATGGATCTTTGACTATAACTAATTTTAAACTGAATATGACTAAGAGCACAAAATTATTAACCGCATTTCTGGCCATCGTATTATCGATCGCCTTCACCGGGTGTAAAGAGGATGACCCACAACCTGCCTTGGAGTACAAGACAGAGGGATATATAAAAGGTAAATTGACAGGTATATCCAAAGATGGTTCTTACACGTTCAACGATGATTTCAATTATACGGAATACAGCACCTTGGTGGGAGGACCGTCTACTTATCGCATTAACGCTGATGGAACATATAATGTAACGTTGTACCGAAGTGACTTTGCGGAATACGGATCGGCCGCTATTTCATTCAAGTTATCCAACGCTACGGATACAACTCCTGAAAATATCGATATCAGTTTCACGTATTCGAAGGAGCTAAGCGACAAGTTTGTCACATTCTCTATTGATACGGATGCGGATAATACGCAGGCCATTACCGATTTCACTTTTGATGCAACAACCGGAAAGGCGAAAGGAAAATTTAGTATCAGCGGACTTGAAAACTCAACGGGCAAGAGCGCTACGGCAACCGGTGACTTTGATGTAACCACCAAAAAAGTAGTTCAATAATCCCCTCATTCTGCATAAAAAAACCGGATCATAGTGTCCGGTTTTTTATTTTAAAAAACTTGTGATCAGGCGCAGGAAAAAATCAACTCACTGCAGTTATCGATCTCCCAATCAAAAAGAAGGCACTCCGGCACCGGCAAAAAATATTACCACCAACAACCACTACGAATGGAGTAATAACCAGTCGTGCCGGATATGCCATATCTTTACTGATTTACCATTTTCGAGTTACGAATTACAATTGAGGTACTCCAAAATCGTAATTCGCCCATCGTCAATCGAAAATCAATCCACATTGTCATGCAAAAATTTATTGTTACCTAATAAGTTGTTATCATCATTCAGATTATAACGAGAGATAAAAGGCTCAGATGAATGAGGAACGTTGTCCATCTTCATGCCTCGGCGCAGGTAAGCAGGCGTATCCCACTTCTGCTTGAACTCTTCCTTGGTCATCTCCTGACTTTTATCTGAAGATGTCTTCTTCAGTTTCTCTCTGCGTTCTTTCGCTTGCTGCTCCAGGCGCTCTTTGGTTCTGCGGTGTTCCATCATACCATCTTCATTAATGTATTGATCAGACGAAACTTCTTTACTGAACGAAAACTCTTCATCCTCATGATTGAACTTCTCCTCTTCGGTGTTCTTGTTCTCCTGATCATGACGTGCCGACATTTCCTCCTTTTCGAATAAGGTGAACGTGTAAGGACGATCTTCCTTCGGTGGCTCCTCTCTGCGAACAGGCTTCGGTTCTGGCTTAGGAGGAAGTGGTTTCTCTTCCTTCATAACCACACGATCCACTTCAGGTGTTTGCAATACCGGACGATCTTTATCCGGTCCCTGTTCTTTCACTCTCAACTCAGGCTCTTGCATGCGCTGGTTCACGGAGTTGTCTAGCTGACTGGTGAAGAGAGAGATCTGATTCTTATCCAGTTCGTGTACTTTCTTTTCTTTCGCTTCTTTCGGAACACTGATTCCTTCCGTTGCAAAACCGGTTGCAATCACCGTTACACGAATGCGATCTCCCAATGAAGGATCCACACCGTGACCGAAGATCATCTCGGCTTCGTCACCGGCCTGCTCCTGAATGTATTCCGTGATCACAGACAATTCATCCATCTGAAGCTCTGCTTCTTCGCCTGAAATAATGGACAAGAGAATTTTCTTCGCTCCCATGATATCGCGGTTGTCCAGCAGCGGTGAGGCCAATGCCTGTTGCGCTGCCTTGCTTGAACGATGATCACCACGTGTTTCAGCTGATCCCATGACAGCTGCACCGGCATTCAACATTACCGTGCGCACATCCTGGAAGTCAACGTTTACATATCCGGCCAGCGTGATAATTTCTGCAATGCCTTTAGCCGCTGTGGTCAATACATTATCCGCTTCGGAGAACGCCTGCCCCACAGCAAGGTTGCCATAGATTTCACGCAGCTTGTCATTCATGATGACAAGTACTGTATCGCAACTGGCACGCAATGCCTCCACACCCAACTGAGCCTGGGCCAGTTTTTTCTTTCCTTCAAAACCAAAAGGCACCGTGACGATACCCACGGTTAATATGTCCATGTCCTTCGCAATCTTGGCAATTACCGGTGCAGCACCTGTACCGGTACCACCTCCCATCCCGGCAGTAACAAAAACCATTTTGGTTCCCGCAAGCAACTCACGGATCTGGTCTTTGCTTTCCATCGCTGCGGCACGTCCCACTTCCGGGTTTGCGCCACAACCTAATCCTTCGGTAAGATTAACACCCAACTGAAGTTTATACGGCACCGGACTATTGTTCAATGCTTGTACATCGGTGTTGGCCACTACGAACTCGACATCCTTGATGCCTTGTTTATACATGTGGTTCACCGCATTGCTACCGCCACCACCTACACCAATCACCTTAATGATTGACTTATGGTGCTTTGGCATATCAAATTTGTATGTTCCTGTTTCAAACATGGCGATTTATTATTTGTGTTCTGTTATACATAAGTAATGAGACGTAAGACATTCTGAAATCGTAATTACATCGATACATCCTTGTTCTTCCGGTTAATATTCATTTTTTCCATCCAGGTCATCGATCAGCAAGCCTTTCGTCTTGTTGAGGATATTCGAGAAGAAATCTCCGCTGAGAATTTGTTTCTTCGGTTTCACCACGGTTTGCTTTACGTTATTTACGGTGTGTGACTTGGCTTCTCTGTAACGCTCTTCACGCTCATCCAGTGAACGGAATCCGGACAGAACCAATCCTACTGCCGTAGCATACATCGGGCTTTTTACGGCCTCCAGTTTACTCTTGCCAAGATGTTCGTTAGGATAACCGATGCGCGCATCCATTCCTGTCATGTATTCTACTAACTGTTTGAGGTTGCTCAACTGAGAACCCCCGCCTGTAATCACGATTCCACCTGCCAACCTGTTTTCAAATCCGGAGTTGATGATCTCCGTGTGTGTCATTTCAATAATTTCCTCCATTCTCGCCTGAATGATATTGGAGAGATTCTTTACTGAAATTTCCTTTGCTGTACGATTACGAATACCGGGAATAGAAACGATCTCATTAGGACTTGCTTCCTCAGCAATGGCCTTACCGAATCGTGTCTTCAATTGTTCTGCCTGCTTCGACATTACCTGCAATCCGTTCTGAATATCCGTAGTCAAAATATTTCCACCGAAAGGAATGACCGCCGTGTGACGAATAATGTTGTCATAAAAGATAGCCACATCGGTTGTACCACCACCAATATCAATCAAACAAACGCCGGCTTCTTTTTCTTCTTCACTCAATACGGCAAGGCTCGAAGCCAGCGGCTCCAGTATAAGATCCTGAATTTCCAGACCACCTCGGCGAACACATTTGTTAATATTATTGATCGCACTGGTCTGCGCAGTGATCACATGGAAGTCGGCTTCCAGGCGCACACCACTCATTCCCACCGGATCTTTGATTTGCTCTTCATAGTCCACCGTATAGTCCTGGGGCATCACGTGAATGATTTCGCTACCGGAGGGAACCACCATGCGATACATATCTTCCGTGAGGCGGCTCACATCTTCAATCGAGATCTCTCCGTCCTTTGAGTCGCGAAGCAAACTGTTATGATGAATAGAACTGCGAATGTGCTGGCCGGCGATCCCCACGTTCACCACACCAATGTCGATGCCCGACATATCACTGGCTTCACGCACTGCCTTTTCAATAGCCGTCACTGTCTTATCGATATTCACGACAATCCCTTTGATCACACCTTCTGACTCCGCTTTGCCCATACCTAATACCTCGAGCTTGCCGAATTCATTTTTGCGACCTACGATAGCACAGATCTTCGTTGTGCCAATATCGAGTCCGACTACTATTTTTTCGCGTTCCATAATTTTGACTATGTATTTAGTGGTTGTTTGTTCTTGTTTAATTTATTCAGCAATGATCTGTCCTTCGTACTCCAAATTCACACGCTCGTATCTGGTCCATCCACGCTGCGGCAATATCTCCTTATAAAAAATCATCAGCTTCCTGAATTTCTCTTCGAAATTATCCGGTTTCCCAAATTCAACACGCTGCGCGGTTACCTGAGGGTAAAGGGTAATTTTCCCCGATGCATTGATATCCATCTGCGCAATCTGTGCTCTCCAGAAATCATCTCCGCGAATGAAATCAATCATTGCCAAAATCTGTTTTCCTTCTTCTGTTTTTGTCAAGTCTTCACTCTCCAATAATCTTTTCACATACGATCCGCTGATCAGCACTACGCGCGAAGTATATTTTTCGGATACACTCATTACCACACCATCTTCAGCAATGTATGCATCGGGTGCATCTTCCTGCACAATGCGGGCGATGGGTCTTCGGAGCTCCACACTCACTACCAGGTTTCCCTTCAGATCATTATACAGCTGCGCATCACTGATGTGTTTATCCAGACGAATCTTTCTTTCAATCTCTTTCAGATTCACTTTTTCCAACGTCACTCCTTTGATTCTTCGGCCTCCTGACTCCACCAACTTCAGCACATCGGCTTCATCCAGAAAATGATTTTCATTAACGTTGTCCAGCTCTACCACTACATCTTTACATACGGTACCTCCACGCTCACGCTCACTGAACGCAATCAGAGTAAAGACCGTAAGCAGCGCAAAGGCTACTTTAATCTCTTTCCGTATGTTGACTGTCCACTTCATTTATACTTCCTGTTCAACATTTCTTTTATCGGCTTCACAAACGTATCGATATCACCGGCACCCACGGTAACCAGTACCTCCACTTCCAGATCTTCCAGCTTCTGCATCACATCGCTCTTGCCACAACGGATTTTCACCGGGCTGGTAATGTCTTGGAATAACATATCCGAGGTTACTCCCGGAATAGGTTCTTCTCTTGCGGGATAGATATCCATCAACAACAATTCATCCGCCATGCTTAAGCTTCTGGAGAACCCTTCGGCAAAATCACGTGTGCGGGTGAACAGGTGTGGTTGAAAAACAACCGTCAGCTTCTTGCCTGCATACATGGCTTTCACTGATCTCAAAAACGCTTCAATCTCCGTGGGATGATGCGCGTAGTCATCGATGTAGACCAGGTTATCCTTCTTTAACACCAATTCAAATCTGCGCTTTACTCCTTTAAAGGAAGCCAGCGCCTCTTTGATGATATCATTACTGATACCCAAATGCTTGGCTACGATAGTAGCAGCAATTGCATTTTCCATATTATGAAAACCAGGGACACCGAGCTGAATCTTTTTGATTATCTCATCAGATCCTTTCAAATCAAATTCAAAAAATCCGCCACTGGCGGTAATACTGTCGGCAAAAAAATGTCCCCGGCTCATGCCGTACGTCTCTTTCGAGATGTTATCTATTCCATCGGCCAGTGAAGCAACCGATTCGTGTATAATCAAATTTCCATTAGCCTGAATCTGCCGGATGAAATCCCGGAAGGAAATAAGCATCGACTCATGATCTCCATAAATATCCAGGTGATCGGCATCCGCCGAAGTAACCACCGCCGTGTGAGGAAACAATCTCAGGAAAGAGCGATCAAACTCATCCGCTTCAACCACGACTAATGTATCATCACTTACTTCTCCATTCATCACCAGGTTCGAGCCATAATTGGTGGTGATACCACCCAGAAAAGCAACCATGTTCTTTCCTGCCGCTTTCAGGATATGGGCCACCAGTGATGAGGTGGTGGTCTTGCCATGCGTGCCGGCAACGGCAATTGTCTTGTAGTTCTTGGTTAACACACCCAAAACTTCAGAACGCTTGATGATGGTGAACCCGTTATCCTTCAGATAATTATATTCAAGATGGGTTTTAGGTATTGCCGGAGTAAATACAACCAGCGTCTTTTCTTTGCTGATGTATCCGGGTATAAGTTCAATTTTATCATCGAAGTGAATCTCCATACCCTCCTCAATCAGCTCATGTGTGAGCGGAGTAGGCGTACGATCATAACCTGCAATGCGCCAGCCCTTGTGCTTGAACCAGCGTGCAATGGCACTCATGCCAATACCCCCGATACCGAGGAAGTAGATACTATCGTAATTCTTTAAGTTCACTTATTCCTTGCTATTAGCTTTTCTATTTCTTCCACTATCTCAACAGCGGCATTGGGCTTACCCAACTTGCTGATATTGTCACTAAGTTTTTTACACTGTGGTGCATCATATAATAACGTCAACGCATCATTCACCAAGTTCTTTTTTGCATCCCCGTCTTTGATCATGACAGCGGCATCTTCATTCACTAATGCCAATGCATTTTTTGTCTGATGATCTTCCGCCACATTAGGTGAGGGGACCAGTATCGATGGCGATTTTGCCAGGCATAATTCTGAAATGGATAACGCTCCGGCTCTGGCAATGACTACATCCGCGCAGGCATACGCCATGTCCATTTGTTTAATGAAATCGTGAATGCGAATCTTACGCAAATCTTTTCCTGCCACCTGCTCCTTTACCGTTTCAAAATACATCTTGCCGGTCTGCCAGATTACCTGCACTTGTGCATCGATCAGTTTGTCAATACCCGCCACAACACTTTCATTGATGGTACGTGCCCCAAGACTTCCTCCGAGTATGAGCAGTGTTTTCTCATTTCCATTGAAGCCATATACATTCAAACCCAACTCACGTTTGGCATCCAGATCCAAAATGTCTTTACGCACCGGATTACCAGTGATCACTACCTTGTCCTTCGGAAAATACTTTTCCATTCCAGAGTACGCCACACACACGCGTTGTACTTTATCGGCAACACGCGTATTTGTGAGACCTGCATACGAGTTCTGCTCCTGTATGAGGGAGGGTACTTTATATTTCGTTGCAGCCAGCATTATCGGCCCGCTTGCATAACCTCCCGTTCCGATCACTACATCAGGCTTAAACTCCTTCACAATACTTCTTGCATTGAAATAGCTCAGGATCAGTTTCAAAGGGAACAATAGAATGGAAAAAGTGAGCTTGCGTTGAAGACCACTGATCCATAAACCAACAATTTTATACCCCGCATCCGGCACACGCGTCATTTCCATTTTACCTTTTGCTCCCACAAAAAGGATCTCGGCATCCGGATGACGCTCTTTAAAAGTATTCGCAATAGCCAGCGCAGGGAAAATATGCCCCCCGGTACCTCCACCACTTATGATTAAACGATATGGTCGTGTCGTAGTCAATTATGCTGCTTTTGCCTGTACTGTTTTACTTTCTTTTACCTCTGATGATTGTCCCCAGTTCTCTTCCTGCTCTCCACGACTTACACTCAGAATAATTCCTACCGATAAACCGGTAATCACCATGGATGTACCCCCCATACTTATGAGTGGCAAAGGCTGGCCGGTGATTGGGCCAAGCCCGACTACAACGCCCATGTTTACCATGGCCTGACAGACCAAATCGAAACTCAATCCTGCTGACAGCAATCCGCCAAATGCCCGCTCACTGTTATATGCGGCTTTCATACCGCGATGAAGAAGGGTGAGATAAAGTACCAGAACAATGATTCCACCAATCATTCCATATTCTTCAATTACAATGGCATACACGAAATCAGAATAAGGATGTGGCAGGATGTTACGTTGTTCACTGTTACCAGGGCCTTTACCAACAATACCACCCGTTGACACGGCAATGAATCCATGAGTTGCCTGGAATGAATGTTCCCCTTTAACGAAAGCAGTAATCCGGCTCTTCACCGTTTCTGCACGACTACCTAACGTGGCGGCCACAGCACCGGCAAGCAATCCGACCAATACCAGCATCGCCAGGTATTTTACCGGCACACGACCAATAAACATAATCAACATACAGGTTGCAAAGAGCAATACAGCAGTAGATACGTTTGACAGACCGATTAAAGCACAGATAACACCACACCAGATAAGAATCGGAATCAAGGTCTCCTTAATATCTTCAATATTCTGTTGCTTTTTAGACAGCATACTCGCCAGGTTGATGATCAAAGCCAGGCTGGCAAAATCCGATGGCTGAAACGATCCGATTACAGGGATATTTATCCAGCGGGCAGCATCGTTCAGTGTAGTACCATTTGTAAATGTATAAATTAACAAAGGCACACTGATCCATAACGCAAAACGCGAAAGCTTGGAATAGTAACGGTAATCAATCTTATGTGCGATCCACATTGCTCCCAGACCAAGAAATACCATCAGGGTGTGTTTAAATAAATAGCTTTCGGTGCTTCTCGTCTTCTTATAGGCGAGCGTACCAATCGAACTATACACCACGAGAATGCTGATCAGCGACAATAGGAAAACCACCGCCCAGATGACTTTGTCACCTTGCAGGTTTTTATCCGCCCATGTTTTAAACTTCGCAATCATGACGCTGCTTTTTCGGTTTCCTTTTTCAATTCGAGAACGGCTTCACGAAACTGATCCCCTCGGTCTTCATAATTCTTAAACAAATCAAAACTGGCGCAGGCAGGTGACAATAAGACGACATCCCCTTTTTTTGCCGATGCCAATGCCATACGCACCAACTCTTTTACGGTTTGTGTCTCCTTGATCTCACCCACTACTCCGCTGAAAAATGTTTTCAACTTCGCATTGTCCTTACCAAGACAAATCAATACACGAACCTTCTTGCTTACCTCTTCTTTGATCAGGTTATAATCATTACCCTTGTCGATACCACCGGCAATCCAGATCAAGGGTTGCGTATAACTTCCCAATCCATACACTACGGAATCCACATTGGTCGCTTTGGAATCATTCACAAACTCCACACCATCAATGGTTGCCACTGATTCCAGGCGATGAGGCGCGTTGATGAATGTTTTCAACCCCGATTTAATCAAACCTATATCAGCACCCGCAAAAAATACAGCCGAAACAGCTGACATGGTGTTGATCAGGTTATGTGGCCCCTTCAGCGTGGTTTCTGACTGGGAAATCGAAAAAATATCGTTACCGAAATTGAAAGTCATTTTATCTCCAGTGCTGTAGACGGTGGTCTGCTCTTTCAATGAAACAGCCGTCTTCTTCACGTCAATGGATCTCTTTTTCACTTCACTGCCTGTTACCGCATCATCGGCATAATAGATGAAGTGATCCTCTTTGCTCATGTTCTGAATCAGTCTGAATTTGGAGTTGATGTAGTTCTCCATTTTATACTCATACCGGTCCAGATGATCCGGAGTGATGTTCAGCAAAATAGCGATGTCTGGCCTGAACGAGGTAAAGCCGTCAATCTGGTAACTGCTTATTTCGATTACGTACCAATCGTATTGATCCTTTACGAGTTTGCGTGCGAGGCTTTCACCCACATTACCTGCGAGGGCTACTTTAAATCCTGCTGATTTCATCAGGTGATAAGTCAGCAAAGTAGTAGTGGTTTTTCCATTGGTACCTGTTATGGCAATCACCTTACCATTGGTATTGAGATACCGGAAGGCGAACTCCAATTCATCAATAATTTCAATGCCAGCACTTTTTGCTTTCCGGATGACTTCCGCTTTATCCGGAATACCCGGACTCTTGATGATCAGCTTTGCATTCAGAATCAGATCCAGCGTATGCGTACCTTCTTCAAAAGGGATCGCCTCACCGATCAATTCATGCTTATACTTGTCTTTCAATTGCGATTGGTCAGACACAAAAACATCGTACCCCTTCGCTTTTGCTAAACGTGCAGCACCGGTTCCGCTCTCTCCTCCTCCCAATATGACGATACGATCGCTCATCTCAATTTTAATGTTGCCAGACTAAGTATTGCTAATAATATTCCTACGATCCAGAAGCGGGTTACAATCTTCGCTTCCGGTATGTTTTTCTTTTGATAATGATGATGTAACGGAGACATTAATAGAATACGTCTTCCTTCTCCATATTTTCTCCTGGTGTATTTAAAGTAAGATACCTGCAAGATCACTGACATGTTTTCAATCAGAAACACGCCACATAATAAGGGTATCATCAACTCTTTTCGCACAGCCAATGCCAATACAGCAATGATCCCGCCTAACGATAAACTTCCGGTATCGCCCATAAACACCTGCGCGGGATAAGCATTGTACCACAAGAAGCCAAGGCATGCGCCCACAAAAGCAGTACAAAAAATAACCAACTCACCCAGGTTGGGTATGTACATAATGTTGAGGTAATTACTAAAGTCCACACGGCCCGAGAGGTAAGCGAGAATAGCCAGTGTAAGTCCGATGATACCTGAAGTACCTGCAGCCAGTCCGTCAATTCCGTCTGTAATGTTCGCCCCATTCGATACCGCGGTAATGATCAGGATCACAACGAGGGTATACATGATCCAGGTATAGTTCCGATCCAGAAACGGTGTAATGCTATGATAATCGAATTCGTTATTCTTGATGAAGGGTAACGTTGTTTTGGTAGACTTCACATTTTGATACGTAGCCTCCTGTTGTTGTGTCACCACTTCGGTTTGCATAGCGGGATCAGCCGGCTCACGAACCACCACGTTGTTATTAAAAGAAAGGGTCAGCCCCACAATCAATCCGATGCCTACCTGCCCTACAATCTTGAAGCGTCCCGCAAGACCTTCCTTGTTCTTTTTGAATACTTTAATGTAATCATCCAAAAATCCGATCAGCCCCAGCCAAATCGTGGTCGTTACCAGTAGAATAACATACACATTATCCAGTTTGGCAAACAGGAGCGTTGGGATAAGAATACCCGCAATGATGATAATACCTCCCATAGTAGGAGTACCCTTTTTCTGCATTTGTCCTTCCAGGCCAAGATCACGAATGGATTCACCTACCTGTTTTCTCCTCAAGTAAGCAATCAGGTTCTGACCGAATGTGATGGTAATGATCAATGACAGAACCGCAGCAGCCCCGGCACGAAAAGAAATGTACTGAAACACACCCGTTCCCGGCAGATTAAAATGCTTTTCGATATAATCAAACAAGTAGTATAACATGAATGTTCAATTAGCCAATTTGACAATTAGTCATTGGGCTATCCTTTTTTGTTGATGCAATTATTTTATTCAAAACCTTTATAATACTCTCTATTTCTCTTTGCTCACGAAGCAATTCAGAGAAATCCATAATATCCAATGCAAACTGGAACGTTAACTTCACAATCACATTATCTTTATAATTCCTCATTGGCTAATTGTCAAGTTGTTCATTGGCTAATTAATTACTGAACATTTTCAACATCCGTGTCAATACTTCGTGGTCGTCAAAGTTATGTTTCACCCCTTTGATCTCCTGGTACGTTTCATGGCCTTTACCCGCCACGAGTATGATATCTTTTTCTTTCGCCATCATACAGGCGGTCTTTATTGCTTCTTCACGATCGACCATGACCAATGTCTTGCGAACATCCGATGGGCTTACTCCCGTTTGCATTTCACGAATGATCTGCATCGGATCTTCATCGCGTGGATTATCTGAAGTAAAAATTACCTTATCACTGTACTTGCAGGCAATCGCAGCCATCAATGGTCGCTTGGTTTTATCGCGATTACCTCCACATCCCACCACAGAAATCACCTGCTCCTGCCCTGAACGAAAGTGCGTGATCGTGTCCAACACATTTTTTAATGCATCGGGTGTATGTGCATAATCCACGATGGCCGTAAACTTTGAACCCGGAAGTACCAGTTCGAAACGACCCGGCGCACCGGTTAATGAAGATAACTTCATCAGGGCTAATTCCTGGTCTTCGCCCAGCAAGCATGCTGCCCCATATACCGCGAGAAGATTATACGCATTGAAGTCACCAATGAGCCGGAACCAAACGTTTCTTCCTCCTATCTCTACTTCCAGTCCTTCTATGGAATTGGTAATGATCTTTCCTTTAAAGTCGGCCATCTTCTTAAGACCGTACGTTTGCTTTTTGGCTTTGCAGTTTTGCAGCATTACCATACCACGCTTGTCATCCACATTCACCAATGCAAAGGCATCCGAAGGCAAGCCATCAAAAAATCCTTTCTTGGCACGGATATAACTTTCAAATGTGCGGTGGTAGTCGAGATGATCGTGCGTAATGTTGGTAAACAAACCACCGGTGAAATGCAAACCTTCTATTCTCCCCTGATCCACCGCATGCGAACTCACTTCCATAAAGCAATGCGTGCATTTTGCTTCGATCATCTGAAGCAATAGCTCGTTGATCTGAATCGGATCAGGCGTAGTATGTGTCGCTACGATTTCTTTATCCACAATTTTATTCACAACTGTGGATAACAATCCGGAGCGATACTCCATTGCATTAAACAATTTGAACAACAAGGTAGCAACGGTTGTTTTCCCGTTAGTACCGGTCACGCCAATCAGTTTTATTTTTTCCGAAGGGTTGCCATAAAAATTAGCAGCAATCACCCCCAGTGCATGTGCACTGTTTTTCACCGTTACATACGTGGCATGGTCGGATATAGACTCGGGAAGTTTCTCACAGACCACCGCTTGAGCACCCGCTGCAACGACTTTATCGATGTATTCATGCCCGTCTGACTGAGTTCCCTTTACGGCAACAAACAGAAAGCCTGGCTTCACTTTACGCGAGTCAAAGCAAATACCTTTTACATCTACATTCATGTCGCCAGAAGTAGAGGTGATACTTACCTTGTACAATATATCTTTCAGTTCTGTCATTAACTCAATCGAATATAAATTCGTGATCCTTTAGTAAATCGTGCTCCTGCAGGCAGTGATTGTTCTTCTACCCGGCCCTTACCGTTATGTACGACACGCAACCCGGACTTTTCTAATACATAAATTGCATCACGAAACGTCATTCCGGTTACATCCGGCACGCGGTCATTCACTATTGCATTTTTTCTCCACACCACTGCACTTCCGTTCTTTGCTGCCTTCACCCATTCTTCTTCGGTAGCCGTATGAGAAGAAACACCCAATTCATTGGTCAGCATGCTTAGTTCTTCCTGGTGGCCTGACTTAATTACAGGAAACACACCTTCTTCAAACACTACCTTTTTTTCCATGGCTGTGTGCAGGTTCAGATCGCGTGAATAAATGTTATCCGCTATCTCTTTGAATACAGGGCCTGCCACACTACTTCCATACTGGAAAATTCCCTTTGGGTTTTTCATCAATACAATGATGGAATACTTGGGTGCATGAGCCGGAAAGTATCCAACAAAAGAAGTGACGTACTTCTTGGTATAATGTCCATCTTCCAGTATCTGAGAAGTACCTGTTTTACCTGCAATGCGGTAGTGTGTTCCTTTCAGGCTCTTGGCTGTTCCATTCTCTACTACCGCCTCCAGTAATATCTTCATTTGAGCTAACGTCTTGTTCGAGCAGATTTTACTATTCAATACCTCGGGTTCAAATTCCTTTTGCTTATCGTCAGCCCGGTTAACCGAGGTAACAAAAATGGGCTTCACCATCTTCCCATCGTTAGCTATCGCATTGTATAATGTCAATGTATGAAGCGGAGAAATTTCAAATCCATATCCGTAAGACATCCACGGAAGGGTGATCCCACTCCAGCTCTTATCGGTTGGGCGGGTGATCTTGGGATACGTTTCACCGGCAATCTGAATACCCAGTGGTTTGGATAATTTCAAGTCGTCTACATATTTCAGAAACTTCTCTGGTTTGGTGCCGAAGTATTTATCGGTCAACTTAGCCATCGCCACATTGGATGATACTTCAAAAGCACGCTGAATACTTACGGTTCCATAACCACCGATATCATGGTCTTTTACGGTTCGGTTATAAAAATTGTAAAGTCCATTGCCCGTCTCAATATTATCTGTCAGCGCGATGTTGGTTTCTTCCAGTAAAGCAATCATGGTTACGGCTTTGAAGGTTGAACCGGGTTCGATCGAACCGGCCACAGCGATGTTATACTTCTCCTGGTAATTTCCCTTTCCATCCCGCGTAAGGTTAGATATCGCTTTGATGTGCCCGGTCTTCACTTCCATCACCACCACAGTGCCTTCATCCGCATCATGCTGCTCCATGTGGCGATACAGTGAAGTCTCCGCTACATCCTGAAGATTGATATCCAACGTGGTTTGTATATCCAGGCCATCAATGGCTTTCGTATTATTACCATCGAAAACAGGTTTCCAAACCCCTCCTGCTATTTTTTGAAACAGGGCTTCTCCGTTTTGTCCGCCAAGTACATCATTGAAACTATATTCCAGCCCCACCCCTACACCATTTTCATTGACATAACCCACCGTTCTGCGGCTCAGGTTAGAAAAAGGACGATAGCGAACATCGTGTTTTTCAAAAATCACTCCCCCTTTATATCTTCCTTCACGGAAAATAGGCCAGGAAGACATTTCCTTTTTTGTCTGATAGTTGATTTGCTTCCGATTGATGATCACGTATTGTTTGCGCGAAGCCCTCGCATCCAATAACATTCTTCGGTATTCTACTGTAGATTTATCTTTGTAATAACGGGAAAGCAACATCGCCAGAGAGTCAATACCTTTCTTGAATACATCCTCCTTGGCAAGTGTCGGATCGATTGCTACTTTATAAAAAGGTAGTGAGGTAACGAGCAGGCTTCCATTGTCCGAATAGATATTACCGCGTGTTGCCTTCACGGTTTTGTAATCAAACATGATTTCCTCTTCCATCTTGGCCCACTTCTCCCCCTCCACAAACTGAATATGGCCCACCTTCGCTGCCACGCAGATCGCAAAGACCACGATCGCGAGAAACGCTACGCGTACACGTACCAGTATGGACTTCTTAATATTCATCCTCGTCAACTACTACCTTAAATGGTGGACGTAAACTTTCCTTTAATCCTAACTCCTTTACTCTTCGGGCTACTTCACTTTGCTTGCTGGCAAACATCACATCCGCTTTGAGGGTGGTGTAGTCCGCCCGCAGGTCTTCCACTTCACTTTGCGCACGGTCAATCGCCCGCGTGGTTTTTTCTGCATAGTGTGTATTGCTGATATAGATCAGGCTCAGCAGCATTACAAACAAAATCTTGGGCAGGTACTGAACAGGGAAACCTTCTTCAAAGTACGTTTCCAGCTTCATTCGCTTTTCCATACCAGAGAACAGACTCGTACCGTTGCTCGCGGGCGCCTTCACTTCCGGCTTTACGCGTGCCTCGTTACCTTTCTTTTCCGGTTCTATTCTGAATTTGTTCTCCACCCTCTGTTAAACTTAAATCTTCTCCGCTATTCTCAATTTCGCACTTCGTGCCCTGTTATTCTCTAAAATTTCTTCCTCACTGGCCTCTACCGGCTTTCTTGTAATTGCCTGAAAAGGTTTGATGGGGTTTCCAAAAAAATCCTTTTCCAGTTCTCCAAACACTTTTCCGGTGTTGATGTAATTCTTTACCATTCTGTCCTCCAGCGAGTGATAACTCATGACGACCAGTCTCCCGTTTGTTGCCATTACTTCCCCACACTGAAGAAGAAATTGTTCCAGCACTTCCATCTCCTGGTTCACCACGATGCGCAGTGCCTGAAAGACCTGTGCATAGTATTTAAACTCTTTACCCCAGGGTGCAATTGGCTTCAGCAGTTCGATCAGATCATTGATTTTATCGAACTTTTTCTCCGCACGCTTTTGCACTACCAGCTTGGCCAATGTTCTTGCATTCTTTACTTCGCCATACATGCCAAAGATCTTGTGCAGCTCTTCTTCCGTATATTCATTCAAAAGTTTGGCTGCGCTGAGTGAACCCTTCTTGTCCATACGCATATCCAGTGGTCCATCGAAGCGGGTTGAAAAACCACGTTCCGGTGAATCGATCTGGTGCGATGAAATGCCAAGGTCAGCCAGAATGCCGTTGACCTTTGTCACTCCGTGCAGCTTCAGGTACTTTTTCATGTACATGAAGTTGGCCTGACAGAATATAAAAGAACGATGCTGAATGTGTTCAGCCTGTTGTCTGGCATCTTCATCCTGATCGAAACTGATGAGTTTACCTCCTTTCAGTTTTTCAAGAATTGCCATGCTATGTCCACCACCGCCAAATGTGACATCTACATAAATGCCCTCCGGATCTATCTGCAATCCTTCGATACACGCTGCCAACATTACAGGCTTGTGATAGCTTCCGGTCGACTTGTTCATATTCTTTATTTCAAGAATTCAGGAACAAGAGTCCGGAATCCATTTTCACTACTCATTTAAATATTTTTCCGCCAGCTTAGACAACTCACCTGGGTCGCTGATCAGGTGCTTCTCATACACAGATGGATTCCAGATCTCAACTTTGTTTCCCATTCCCACCAGCATCGCATCTTTGTCGATCTGCGCATAGGTGAGCATGGCTTTGGGTATCAGAAAACGGCCGCTGTTATCCAGCTCTACCGTAACTACACCCGACAAAAAGTTGCGCTGTAGTTTGCGATACTCTTCGTTGAATTCATTGAGACCCGAAATTTTTGAGAAGACCTTTTTGAACTCCACCATCGGGTACAGTGTGAGACACTGCTCGAAACCTTTGCGCACAACAAGCTCCTGCACACCGCTTTCTTGCGGGAGCTGGCTTTTGATACGCGCAGGCAGTACTAACCTGCCCTTAGCATCGAGTTTACTCTCAAACTGACTAGTGAAGAAAGTCATAGACGTAGTGGTTGCCTTTTTCTCCTAAGCAAACCTATGTAATTTTCTACCACTTTCCACCACTTTACGCCACTTTTTTACATATTTCACCATAAACAGACCCAAAAGCACATCAATTCCCGCTTTTTACAGACAAAGAATAAAAGAGAAACAGGTAAGAAAAGGAAGTAAAAACGAGAAATGCAACATTTAAAATGCTTACAATGAGCACTTTAGATTAATAAAAGGCAGGATCAGCCACGTACCTCTGACTGGCGGCTGATGTAACATGGAAAAAGTGGGAGAAAAAGGGAGCTTCTCCCACTCTATTATATAGTATATAGGGAACTGACTTATCGGGAAGCTTTAGCGCCGGTAAGTAATTGAAGTATCTTCTGCTGAAGTGCTGTATTTTGATATACCCCTTTGAACAGGTCCGCCCCGGGTCCATAGCTGAATACCGGAACCATTACCGCAGTGTGATCATTGGTGCTGAAATTACCCTGAACAAAACCAGTGGAGAGGTTGCCATCCGTAAGTGTAAGTCCACCGGTTTCATGATCGGCGGTTATAATTAATAACGTCTCCCCATCGTGGTCAACAAACTTCATGGCTTCAGCTACGGCCTGATCAAAATCCATCACTTCACGGGCCACATACGCGATACTATTATCATGACCACCATAATCGATCTGGGCACCTTCGGCCATAATAAAGAAGGGTTTCCTGGCTCGGGTAAATGTGTTCAGGCTTTTGTTTAACGAGCGAGATAAAAAATCACCACGCCCTTTCATTTTTGAAACGACAGCGGCATCATCAAGAATCACAAACTTAGAGGAACGTACGGTGTCAATAGAGGAGAAGGAACCGGAAACAGTATATCCTTTCTTTGTTAATTCCTGAAACAGATTTCGTTTATCCGCCCGTTGTGTGAACGATTTGATTCCGCCTCCGATCAGTATATCCACATTACTAGCCATGAAGTCATTCGCGATGGCTTCACTGAAACTACGCTCTGGCTGATGAGCATAGAAGGCAGCCGGAGTAGCATCGGTGATATCTCCGGCGGAAATAAGAGCCGTAGCATATCCTTTATCCCTTATTTTTTCCGGAATTGTCGCCAATGGACGTGAGGAGGTATCCATACCAATGTAACGGTTATTGGTTTTACTTCCGGTACTCATGGCCGTAGCGCCCGCAGCGGAGTCAGTGATGTAGCTATCGGCTGATGTGGTGATACTAAATCCGATGGTAGGAATAGTGAAAATACTCAGGCGCCCTTTGTTAGCCGTATAGCCAGCGTATAATTGAGTGAGACCCATGCCATCACCGATAAGAAGGATAATGTTTTTAGGATTTTTCCGTGATAACGAGTGATCCTTCTTTGGCTGATCTACTTCATGGTACTGATCACTCTGAAAACGGGATGCCGGTAGTTTCTGTACGAAAGCGGAGAGTGCCAAAACATCATCCGTTCCGATAACATCCACTTTCATTTTCATCAGCGTAATCCATGCATTGGTAAAATCGGGCGTAGCCCAAAACCGAATGGGTTTTCCTTTGGCATGAACCTGCTGAATAACCGCATGGAGCTTATCGCGCTCTGCTTGCGGAATCACTCCTTTTCCATTCCATCTGGAATAGAGTTGAAAACTGGTACTGATGAGATGAACCCGCTTCAACTGTTCATCCGTATAATTGATATGAGGTCGGCCATCAAAATGAATATAGGTGGGATAGTTTTTCCAAACCGAAGGATCGGGCACATCACCACTGACCGTGATGTAAAACTGTTGCGCAGATAACACTACCGGATATTGATTTAACTCCTTAACCAGTGCATTTAACGTAGACACGCCTTCGGTTTTCAGATCAATCATTAGTGTCAATGATTGGGAATGATCGGCATAAGGATACCCGTGGTTTTCTGTAATGTAATTGGCCAGTGGTTTCAGGTACAATTCGGCCAGTAGTTGATTCGGATTAATTTCTTCTTTGGTGTGCGCTACTGCCAATTGCGACTGGTACAGAAATACATCTGCTTCAATGAAGCCAACCTGTCGTGAATACGAAACATAAAACGGTACCGGTTGCACATAATCATTATGCGCGAAGATGGAGGAAGAGTGATAATCCTGTGCCGTGATTAGATGTATCCCGAAACAAAAGACAAAAGCAAGTAATGAGCGCATCATCTGGTCTTCACATTTTTAAAGAGTTACTTCTTCAATTCGGTACGATATAAAACGACACCATGCTCATCGATGGCTTGTATAAGTATACCGTGGGCAGTGGCTGAAAACAACATAAAGCCATACCGGGACACCGCAAATTTACTTTGTGGTAACCTACCCACCTGGGTGGCTTCGGATGCGGCACCGGATACAAAATGGTTCAACCCATCCACCACGATGTGCTGAAGACTATGATCATGCCCTGCGAGGTAAGCATCCACCTGATATTCTTCCAGCAACTTCTTCAAGGATGAACGGATGTTACGTGTATCATATCCTTCCCTTCGTTTATCACTTCCTGTAAACATGGGATGATGCCCCACCACCAGCTTCCATTTGATGTTAGGCGAAGGATCACCTAATACCGCTTTCAGCCAGACCTTTTGAGCGGTGCTGTCCTGCGATTTTACATTGGGTCCGTAATTCGAATTCGTATAGAAATCTTTCAGGAAAGGGTTCGTATCGATAAATGCAATCAGTAACTGTTGTGTCGTATCTCCATTAAGCACAAATTTTTTGGAGTAATAGCGCGATGGCATTCTCCACCGGCGGCTGATTTTGGAATAAGCTACCTGTGCATCCGGATTGGAACCATAATCATGATTACCCAGTACCGGGTACCAATCCCATTGCAATGAGAAGGCCGTATAAATGTCTTCAAACGAATATTTCCAGGAGGGGTCAAACTCACTGATTACACCCAAAGGGTAAAAGTTATCTCCGGTAGAAATAATAAAATCGACACTGGCTGCCGCTGCCACTTTTCCCATCTGTGCAGCTACCGGCTTTTGATGATCTTCACCGTTTCTTCCCCAGTCACCCATTACGATAAAATTAACGGCATCGGGGTTTACCTCCAGTTTGGGTGTTTGCTTTTTTGTTGTTTGCGCGTTCAATGTGTGCGTACAGAGACTGACACAAAAAACGAGTAATGAGTACACTATTATTCGATGCATCTTCATTCCGTTAAAAACAAATCCACAGGTCACTGTCTACGACTGTCACCTGTGGATTTACTCTATTCATTATTAATAACTTTCGTTCTGAACTAAATAGCCTGGCATATTCGAAGCGGCATCAATGGCTGTTTGTGGAATAGGGAAAATTCTCTTTTTCACATCACTATTGTTTTTCTCTGTCCAGGTACCTTCGTACTTTCCAAAGCGAATCATGTCTGTACGTCTCTGCATTTCCCAATAGAATTCAAATCCACGTTCACGGAATAATATATCCAAATTCATAGAACTCAATGCCGGAGCAGGAGCAGATACGGTGCGCGCAGCACGTACGGTATTGACATCCGCCAGTGCTGTGGCAGCATCTCCCTTCCGTAGTTTAGCTTCGGCGTGCATCAAATAAACATCGGCCAGACGAAGGATGATAATATCTGCATCTCCTTTGTTTCTTCCCGAATCGGAGTTTCTTCCAAACTCGTATTTCTCTACCCGGTAGCCATTGGGGTGATTGCTGTACGTACCGAAATCAACCTGTTCAGTAAAGTTCACTTCTTCGTTTGGCTTATTGCGGCTTGCATCATAGAGTTTACCCACCTGGTAAGTTCCATCTCCACATTTTACAAAGGCGCCATTCTTCTTGATTAATCCGTATTGCTGACCTCGCAGAATACCACGATTAATGTTGAACTTATCAGCTGCCACGCAGGTAGCGGTTGGATCGGTATAAATGGCCAGGTTTTGCTTGTAGAAACGGGGATCAATAGCAGCCGGATCAGTAGGGGTATAGGCATTCACCCAGGTGCGATAAAAATCGGAGGTAATAGCAGGACCATCCGTACCATTGGCATTCGGATAATTAGGAAGTGGATACTGATCACCCGAAATCGAGAAGTAAGCCAAGCGATTATGAGAACCGGCTAAGTCATAACGTTGATCGATAGCAAAGATCAGTTCTTTATTGTCATGATTCGCATTTCCAAAAATGGCGAAGTAATCGGCAGACAGTTGATATTTACCAGAGGCGATGATCTTCTCGGTATACATAATGACTTTATCCATGTCCTCACTGGCAAAGCTAAAGTTAGTGGCATAGCGATCCCTATACACAGCTGCATTCAGGTGTAAGCGAGCTAACAATCCCCACACAGCGGCAGGAGTTAATCGCCCTGGGCCAGCATTGGCGTCCAGTCCGGCTTCTGCAGCAAGTAAATCTGCTTTGATATATTCTACGGCAGCATTGCCTCGCAGGATCACCGAAGTAGCGGCTTCCTCTTCTTTTGTAAACACTAACCCAAAAAGGTCGAGAGAAAGCAAAGAATAAAATGCCCTCATGCCACGTGCTTCCGCTAAATAGGTTTTCGCATTTGAATCGCCATTCGTTGGCAGCTGAGCCATGGCGGTCACCGAACGGGATATCCCCTGATTGATCAGTGTCCAGGTAGATCCTAAATTGGGATCAGTACTGGTATAACTGTGCTGATGCATGGCGATGTAAATACCGTTATCCCCCCAATCGGTACCTCCACGATAAGGAAGGATTGCTTCATCGGTAGATATTTCCTGTATGGCAAAATAATTGGTGTGGTTAAAGATATCGTACATTCTTCCATACACCGGAGCAATAATTCCATCCGCAGCTTGTTTGTCGCCCGAGAGGCTGGGAGTCAACGTTTCATCCAGAATCTGTTCATTCAGATCAGTACATCCCATTGCACCAATCAACAATGCTATAAAACTTATTTTTTTCATCTTGTTCTTTTAAAATTTTAGAATGTCACATTTAAGCCAACAATCACCGTCTTGGCTTTCGGGTAGCTCTGGTAATCCACTCCATAAGAAGAGGTTCCATATCCGGGCGATGTTCCCTGAATAGAACGATCAATATTCACTTCCGGATCATAACCATTGTACTTCGTGATCACGAACAAATTCTGCCCCGTCACCGATAATCGTAATGCTCTTACCCAGTTGTTGATCTTCAATGAAGAGGTATTGAAGTTATAACCTAAAGAAAGGTTGTTCAAACGAAGAAAAGCTGCGTCTTTAAGGTAACGGGTAGACACTGCTGCGGCATTTGTAATGGACTCTTCCGGATTGGCAATGGCTTCATCGGTAACGTTCAGGCTTTTTGATAAACGGAGTTTATAAAAATTTGCGTTGGCCGTATTGTCATACAACTTATTTCCGGATACACCATTGAAGTTAGCCGTAAGATCAAATCCTTTGAATGCCACGCTGGCGAAGAAATTATACATCGTCTTTGGTAAAGCACTTCCTGCAGCTACGCGATCTCTATCCGTAACATATCCATCGCCATCATTATCCGCATAGGTACTCATACCCTTGCTATCAAAACCGGTAAACTCTTTCAGGAAAAAAGTACCAAGGGGTTGTCCGTTCACATAGCCGTTGATTGTAGCAGAAGTTAATCCCGAACCGGAAGCTGTACCGGACGGAATTACCGAGTAAGGAGAGTTTTTAACCTCGTTATGAATAAAGGTAATGTTACCTCCTATATTGTATGTAAGACTATTGCCCAGTTTGGACTGATAGTTCAACGCTATTTCGACACCACGGTTGGTAATCTCCATATCCTTCACGTTTGTCCAATACGTAGGCTGTGGCTGAACGGGATCGGCAGGAATTACTTCAAGTAATATATTGTTGGATAATTTATTGAAGTAATCAACGGATCCGGAAAGTTTGCCATCGAGAAATCCAAAATCAAGTCCCACATTGGTTTGAGTGGATACTTCCCATTGAATATCAGGATTAGCTAACCGTACATATACCGTTCCGGCAGGATAGGAAGTGCCTGCTCCCAAAGGATAGCTGGTACCTGATGAAATCGAAGAAGTAAAGGAAGTCTTAGTGATTTTATTTGGAATCTCCTGATTTCCGGTACGCCCCCAGCCCGCTCTTAACTTCAGATTACTTACTGGCAGGGATTTCATAAACTCTTCTTCCGACAATCTCCATCCCAATGAGAAGGAAGGGAAAGTTCCATACTTGTTATTCGCTCCAAATTTTGTAGAACCATCCGCACGAACAGTAACCGTAGCCAGGTACTTTCCTTTCAGGTCGTAAGTGGCTCTTCCGAAAAATGACTGTAGCTCATTACGTGTTGTAGAGGCGGTAGGCTTGTTGTTGGCCAATGTCAAATCCAAGCCTAAACCTGGGTTATTGATGGGTTCAATATCTGAAATATTGAATCTATTGATACTCCACGTACGATCCTGAATGAAGAACTTCTGATACGAATGCCCCAACAGTACGGAGAAATTATGATCACCGGTATTGCGGCTGTAGGTAATGTAATTTTCAATCAGCGTATTACTGTTCTTCTTGTAGTTTGATTCCAATCTTCCCTGCTGAGCGGGTTGCAGACTTGGTAATGATTGAATGTCTCGTGCTGAATTAGAGTTGTCTACACCAAAATTCAGTTTATACACCAGCCCTTTAATAATTTCAAGAGAAGGCGAGATATTACCAATCAACCGGTTAACGGTAGTAACGTCTTTATTGAGTTGCAGTGTAATCAATGGGCTCACCACGTTCGGGTAATTGGCCACATTACCATTGGCATCATATGCAGCGTAGGTAGGATTCATCGACAAGGCCGCACCCACTATGCTTTCTACCGGAGGACGTTCATTGACTGTATTGGTCGCATTCAGGTTCATATCTACTGTCAACCGGTCATTCAGAAATTTCTGATTAACGTTGATACGTCCGCTGTACTTCTTCATATTGCTATTCTTCAAAATACCTTCCTGGTCCTGCAATCCCAGTGACGCGTAGTAGGTAAGCTTATCGGCACCACCGCCAAAAGAAAGATTGTGGTTTTGAGTAAATGCATTCCGGGAAATCTCTTTCTGCCAATCAGTAGAACCTCCCTGGTCGTCTATTGTTACCCCCAGGAGCGGAACCTGCTCACGAAATTTATCGGCAGAAAATACATCAATGGGTCTAGCCATCTTGGAGACACCAAAATTGGCAGAATAGGTAATGGATGAATTACCCGATTTACCTCTTTTCGTGGTGATCAGAACAACACCATTGGCACCACGGGATCCGTAGATAGCAGTAGCTGAAGCGTCTTTCAACACATCTATTGATTCAATATCCTGAGGGTTCAGAAAATTCAACGGGTTAACACCCCCACTGGCCGTGGCTGAATTATCCAGCGCCATACCATCCACCACAAAAAGCGGAGTGCTTCCTGTACGTACACCACCCGGGCCACGGATTGTAATGGATTGTGTACCACCTGGCTCACCGCTGGTAGACGTTACATTCACACCGGCAACCTTTCCCTGCAGAAGCTGCTCCGGTGAGTTGATAATACCTCTATTAAAGTCTTCACTCTTTACAGATGCCACTGAACCTGTTATGTCCTTTTGTTCCTGTGTACCATAACCCACTACTACCACTTCAGAAAGAGTAGAAGCATCACTCGCCATCGATACATTGATGTCGGATTGGTTTCCAACCATTACCTGCTGGCTGACCATACCAACAAAACTGAAGATCAATGTTGATTCGCCGGAAGCAACTGCCAGACGGAAGTTACCTTCTGCATCCGTTACTGTTCCATTACTGGTGCCTTTTTCCAATACGTTTACACCAGGAAGCGATGAGCCGGCATCATCCGTTACCTTACCACTTACCGTTTTGTTTTGAGCCTGAACAGTTACTGCTCCAACAAGAGTAAGAATTACACTCAGCATCAGGTAACTTCTTCGTAGTGAAGAAAGAAGCTCTCCGATGTGAAAAATCTTGTAGTTTTTTTTCATCGACATTTTTTTGTTAGTGTATAAATTGATTTTGCGTTGGGTGATAAACATAAAGCAGCATAACTGACATGATCCCAGCCACGCTATTTTGCCGCAAAGAAGACCTATTCCTTTGGCCGAAGGAGAAACAGATTGTTACTGATTCATTAAGCTATTATGTAGCCCATTAGCCGGAGTTCACTTTAAATTAATATACCACCACCCTCAATCGTTGTAAAAAAGTTAAAATAAGGTTTGTGACTATTCCGGTTTACCTGCATTCTACACACAGTAACAACCTAAACAATTACAGCTATGAAAACGGAAGGAGGAAACTATTACACCTGGGATGATGTGATTTTTGAAAACCGTAACCGAAGTTATGGTGCGTACCTGGTCAGACAATCGTATTCGCGTAATGCAACTATCGCGTTTGGAGCCAGTGTTTCTTTTGCTATTCTGTTGATATTCTCGCCACAGATTATTAGCTATTTCAGTGGTCGAGAAGTGAAAGCACCGACTATTGTTGAAATCATTGATAAGGGGGTGATATTCGTAGCACCTCCGCCTGATCTTCCCCCTCCGCCAGTACAGCCGGTGACACCTCCGCCTGCAACCGCAAGCGCCCCTGTTGCCAATCAGACTCCAGAGGTGGTGACGCATGAATCTACTGATGTAATTCCTCCCAACAATGAACTACTGAATGCTCAGCCTTCCAGTGGAGAAACAGGTACCGGCTATGTAGAATCAGCCAATCCGGGAATTGTAGAAGCACCTGTGGTGGCTCCACCTACTGGCCCCGTTTCTTTTGCTGAAGTAATGCCTTCGTATCATGGAGGCCTTCAGGCGATGACAAAATTCCTTTCTAAAAACTTACGTTATCCCAAAACCGCATCTTCGATGGGAATAGAAGGAACGGTGTTCGTAAGTTTTGTTATTGATGAGGAAGGTAATGTGATTGAAGTAAAAGTGATACGTGGTGTAAGTGCCGATTGTGATAAGGAAGCCATACGTGTAGTTGAAAAAATGAATGAGTGGAGTCCCGGACAGATGAATCACAATCCGGTGGCCGTCCGCATGATGCTACCGATTACATTCAAGCTTACTCACTAAGTCCATATCGGTTAACTTTTGGCAGAAGAACGGATGGTGCAAACCGTCCATTCTTCTGTTTTTTTATTCAAAAGGCTCCTTACTTAGTTGCAGTATCGCCTGCACATCGTATCCCTTGGGCAAAGCGGGCTTCAGTTCGGGATTATACATTTTTATATAATGAGCATAGAGCTTCAACAAATCGCCCTGCAACATTTGCCTGGCCGCCACCGCATTCAGAATTTCAAATCCATACCACGCCCCGGGTTGTGTTCCGGGTAGTGAGTTAAAATCGTTCAACTGTTCTACCACGTGCTTTACTACTGAAGGGCTCACTACACCCGCCCGTTTTTTATAATAATCCGTAATAAAGGAAAGTGAATTCTCTGCTACCCGGGTCATTCGCTCGTCACCCGGCTGCGCGTAGTTTTGTAAATAGTACAACGCCTTCAGGTGATAGTCCAGGTACAATCCATTGACTTCCGGCAGGCACATGTAGCTGTCTACTCGCTTCAACTGAGTAATCAATTTGTCCATTTGTAGCAATGGCACATCGGCATCGTAATACGCATTCTGAAAAGGGTCAAATGCATTTACGGACAGTGAAGTAAGATGATACAGGTTAAACACATTCAATTCAGGTTTCCCTCCATCCGCATAGTGCACCCATTCGGTTACCTGCTTATCTCCTTTCACATAATACGATTTCAGCAATTCATAATACGCACTTTTGGGAGCGGTGTCAAACGAAGGTGTTAAAGGAAGTTGCTCCCCTCTTGTGAATGAAGGAAGTACTTCCCTTTCCGTTTTTATTTTCTCAAGTTCTTTATCCGCTGTCATCGTGGTGTCTCTCATCGCCATTCGCTTTGATACCGGAAAACACCTGACAGCGACCTGTTTAGATAACTCGTAAAGAAAAGCCAGCTGATTAAACCGGAGTCCTGTAAAAATCGGACTGGCGGTGTAAGGTACTTCGCACAATGCGCTTCCATCGATCAACCCTTTTTCGATGAAACGATAAGTGTATGCCTGGAAGTCCACACACATGGAAACATACTTTAATCGCGCACCCCGATCTGCAGCACCATCGGCCAGCGTGATTGCACTTTGTTCTGCTTTTTCAATCCATTGCTTCACGTGCAGTTTTTCCCAAAAGGACGGCCACAACGCGCTCTGTTTACGCAACTCAAACGTCTCAAACTGTTTTAAAAAATGGTAGCCAATCAATACATACAAAAAATCTGCATGGGGCGACTTTGCTATTAATTCATGGAGACGCACATCGCTCACCTGTTCCCGCTTGTATAAATCCATCAGGTAGTCCACCGCACCCATCAGGCGATAGTGCATGTCTCCTTCAGGAAAATTACGCTGTGCCAGGGTACGCATGATGCGGGCAATGGCATCCTCGGCTTGTAGCAGTTGCTCTTCAACGGTATTTTTCTTCGTCATAATTAACCGCAAGGTGGCCTTCCGTTGCGACTTCAGGTAAGGTTCCAGGTTTTTCATCAGCATGGCATCTTCGTTGATTCGTCTTTGCAGCGAGGCATTCACCAGGGTATCGAGCCACTGGTATTGCGACTGGCGTAGCTGTTCCCGGAAAGGCGCAAAGTTATCCAGCAATAATAGAGTATCTTCACTGACCGGGTCATCATTGTATTCCCGGAATAACTCACGTATCACTTCAGCGCGTTTTCGCTGAAGTTGTTTATTCCGTTCCGCATCTCCTTCTACGGATGCTCCGCCCAGCATTTCTGCTTTCACAATTACATACTCGTTTGATTTCAGATAACGGATTATTTCATCCACTCCCGATTGATCCGGAGTCGTTTCGTTGCGCCGGAAATAAATTTCAAAATTTCTCCTTCGCATGTCACGC
>JAHEZH010000225.1 GCA_023251155.1 Flammeovirgaceae bacterium
GTGTATGTATGTACATGCATGATACTACAAAGTATCGGAGCAGGCAATACTTACATGGAGTGAAAGGGAAACTATTTCACGCCACTATCCCTGATTCAGTAACCATTTCCAGGTGCCTTATCTTCCGATAGCAAATCCACAACACCCCACCACCAATCACTCCAAACGAGCAATCCAACAAACGCCAGAAGAAAGGAATCTCACGTACAGCACCGGCTATCATCGCCAATGGAAAAATGGCCACACAGGCAATCAATCCAAACTCAATCACCCATTTGTTCTTTACCGGATCTCGCAGCGGCCCGATGAATAGCACAGCGAGAATAAGATGAGCAAAAGCAAGCCAGTCGGTGCCGTAAGCAAGAAAGGGGTACGTTGCGTTCGCATCCTTCACGCCTCTATAAACTTTATCTATCCAATCAGTAAAAAAGTTATGGTAACTAAAGAGGAAAAAGAATTCATTCGCTATCCATAGCTCGGTCTCCAAAGGGAATGCCGTAATCCCACTTATCAATAATCCCAGAATAAAAAGTAAGATCAATCTCCTGATCTTTTTCCGCGTCTCTGTTTCACTATCATAAACTATGTTCATCTGCTTTACCATTTACATTTAATAGTTTTTTACTCAATACTTCCTTCACATATTCACGCAGCGAAGCTTCATCCTTCGCAGTGATATTAATAAGACAAAATTGTTCTTCCCCTTTTAACATTCGCAGGCGCCAGTCCAGCTGATCAATGGTAGTAACCGTCCCATTACTGTACCACCAGGAAGTATAAAGCATTTCACCATCCTTTTTGGTCAACTTACCTGCATAGATTTCTTTTCCTTCAATCATGATCTTCCTGATCTGCTGGAACTGATAGCCACTTCCCTTCCAACACAATAGTGGCGTATGTTCTGATGTAAAAAATTCAGGGATAGACTTCACATACACCAGCATCTTTTCATTCATCATCTTGGTAATGCCCTCACCCATGCGCACTACCTGGAAATTGGGCAGGTTAACTTCGGCATGGGCTATATCGGAGGGCCGTTGTCTTTGCTCGTGAAGATATACACCTATGCCCAACATCACCACGGCCATGCCGGTGAACACAACCTTGCCATAAGGAGTAGGCATTACTTTCCTTTCAACCATCATCATCGGCTTACCCCAGCGTTGTATCATCCATTGGCTGATCACATACAGCGGTATCACTACATACAGCACCAGGCAGATGATACCCACCATCTCATGCATCGGATTTTCAGGAGCCAGCTCAAATACAACCAGCATCAGTATACGCAGCAGGTTGCACACCACATTCATCCCCATCACCATGGCAAAGAAGAGCAACAGCCACATCAGCGACAATTTCTTTCTGCTTGCATAATAATGATAGCCCACCACAAACACACCCATCAGCAGTGATAGTGCCAGCATATTCAGTCCCATGCACGCATCATCTACCGAAAAGCTGTTATTATTCATTACCATCACATTGCCTTCCACCTGCACATCAAAGCCACCCTGTTGTAACAGATGCCCTGCCCAGCTGCTTAGCTGTAACCGTACCGTAAATCCCATAATAGTCGTCAGCGAATCAAACACAGGTGACATAAACACCAGCACATTGATACGCCCCACCAGTGCTTCCCACAGAAAAAATACATAGAAGAACAGCGTAAAGAAATAGAACAGCCTCACCTTATACACATACGCCACCACTCCAAAAAACACCATCAGCGCCAAGTAGACATAGTTGTGCCGTTGGTTTTCTTTCATGCTTAGCAATAACACCATCAGGCAGCAGCCGATAAGTACATTGCTTCGCAGCAGGTAGTCCGCAGGGAAGGCAATCATCCCCCCTGCTATCGCTACCAGCATCCACAGCACCACCTCATAGTGTTCCGTAAATACATCAAGTCGCCCCCTCCTATTCATGAATTCCCTGGAGTTTATTTCTTTGCACTACGGTATACAGTACAAGTAATAAGAACAATACAATCAGCGCCCATTCATGAGGCTCTGGCACCGCGCCCGATGATTGCTTCGAGGCATTCTTCAAACTATTATCTTTGTCTTCTATACCAAAGCGTTCATAGTCATTCTTTGTCTCCAGCACGATCAAACTCGATACTGGTGATACTACATAAGCGGTCACGGCTTCATCTACCAGTTCCTCATTCACCAACTCGTTTTCAAAGTAATGTGTCCCTACCTTGCGCATAATGTCATTGTAGGCAAACAACCTGGCCAGATGATCCGGTGCATTATCTATCATTGTTTTATTTTCCTCATCATGCTGTTTGGTGATTACCAGCCCCGCATCATACAGCACCACACGCTCATTCGATTCTGCTACTACAGGGAATTTCCTATTCTGAAGCAACCCCTTCAGCTGTTCAGCAGAGCCTTTCGCAAATTCAAGTCCCCTCAACTCACGCAGCGATGCCACATACGTAGATACTCTTCCTTCCAGCTGATATACTTTTACCTTGTGGCCGTGTGCAAAAAAGCCGCTCACTGCTTGTGCAAACTTGCTCTCTTTAAAATCACTCAGGTGTGGCGATAGTTCTTTACCTTTTGTTACTACTATGCTGTGTTCTTTATCACGTATCTGGTGAAATGGAAATAGGGAGAAGTTGCGCTGGCGTAATTCTTCTGTCAGTAGCGCAAGGTTGTCATTGGTGATGCGTATCATCTCGTCATCCGCAAAAGCATACAACGCATATCCATCCATCAACGACTTCATTACCGTTACATCGTTGTCACTCCAGCTATTGTTAATATCAAGGTAGATTTTCTTGATCGCAGCCACTTGATATTCAGGCTGATACGGTGCTACTGCATAGCGGTAGCCGTCAAAATGGAACTGGTTTGGCTTAATCGGTTCCACTTTAAAGCGAAGTTCAAAGTCAGCATCGTACTTGCGCTCTGCGATGTAGTCTCCTTTCTTGTCCTTCTTAAAATCAGCAGGAATCACAATCTCCTCAGCAGCCCCGATGAAGCGCACCCGATACGTTTCTTCTGCATCACTCGCATCCGGCCCATGAAACACCATGTTCTTCAGCACCAGTTGCCCATCATGCACTGCCAGTGGCGAAGTAATTCCTATTTTAAACTTCCGCTCTTCATCCGGGGTACAGGGAAACACACGCACGGTCACCGTATTTCCTTCCTGCCAGTGAATCACCGATGGATCTCTGCGCTCCACTCCTACAATAGTATTATACGCTTCCGTTGCTTTCTGTTTTGATGTGAGTATCGCCTTCTCTTCCTTCCCGTTAATCCACAGTGACAGTGATGTCACCACACTTCCTTCCGGTAATTGAAAAGTATAGATCGCCTCCTGCGTATTACCCCATCGGTCTGGCACTTTTTCATTGCGCACGTTCAGGTATTTTTCCATATAGGCAATACGCAATGCAGGATAAACATCGACATCCGTAATCAGGTACGAGGTCGTCAGATTACTTCCTGACCATAACCGTTCATTGGACTGATGGCGGGAATCGGATATTGCCCTGAGAATCTGTACACGCTCTTCATCAGGCAACGAACAGGTGCTTATCAGACTGGAAAGAAACACCAGCGGATCATGCTTGCGTGCTTCATCCCAGTTGGCACGTCTCGGCATAAAATCCCATCCCCTCGTCTTACTGGGAGTAGTATATACCATTTCGGACTTTAATATGCGCTGTGTTATCCAGTCATTCGGAACAACAGCAGCTACATTTACCCACACGGGTAACTCCACATTCGGATGGAGTACAGATTGATTAGCTATTTTTTCAATCTGCTGCACCCGATGATTCCATGTCCATGCGAAAGCAGTTACGCACATAACCACAAGGGCCACACCACTCCCAGCCCAATACCAGGCAGCCACATGGCCACGCCCTGAATAATATAAAAGACAGAAGCAGCCTCCCATCAAAGCCACCGGCACAAAGATGTGCGCCCCTACTCCAAGTACAATCGTTCCAAAAAATCCAATCGGATAAATCTCAGCAACAAAAACAGCGAGATAGAAGTAGAGCACAATAGCACTACCCAACAATAAATGCTGGCATTTATTGATCCACTCAGGAAGCAGATCGTAATAAGCATAGCTCAGCATGGTCAGGCTGGCAATAATCAGGTAAGTACAAAGCCACGGGATGGAATTTTCAAATACAGGGAGCGATCGGTTCAAAGCATAAGCACTGATCAGGTACAATTGTAACAAAATCACATTTATATGAATGTTGTTTCGCCTCCAGCTTCTTACCATCCCTAGTTGGCCGTTATACCAAACCACCACGGTGAATACAATGGCAAGGAAATAGTGCACTACAAAGGCAGGAAAAAAATCGTCGGAAGACGTATTCCGAAAGAATTGCTCCGTGGTAAGATAAAATACAAATGAAGCAGCAAGAAGAACATATCCGGCTATCAGCTTAAATCCACTCTTCTCTTCAGGTACTGGTGTGGGGTAATTGGTTTCCATTTTTTTGAATATTAAAAGTACTTTTAAATTAAAAGTTAATGAGTAAAAAAATAGCGAAATCTCGTTTCACCATCAATTCTTATCACTTCACCGTTGTTGTGTAACGATGATACCGTACCAAAATTACAAACAAAAAGTACTTTTAAATTAAAAGTACTAGATTTATTTTCGACCTATTAACTTCTAACGACCAACTTTCCCTTACTCCACCACCAGCACAATCTTCCCGATATGTTCACTGCTTTCCATCAACCGGTGCGCAGCCGCGGCTTCGGCCAGGGGAAAGGTAGAATGGATTACCGGCTTCACCTTTCCGGTGCCAAGCCATGGCCACACGTACTTCTTCAATTGGGAAGCAATGGCTGCTTTGAAAGCGGCATCGCGGGGACGCAGTGTTGATCCGGTAACAGTCAGTCGCTTGCGCATGATGTGCGAGAGCTTAATGGTTGTCTCATCACCTTTCATGAAGTTGATGAGCACAAGTCTTCCCTCTTCACGCAGGACTTCCAGGTTATCAGGTGTGTAGTCACCACCAATCATATCCAGTATCACATCCACGCCTTTTTTCTGGGTGAGCTGTTTGACTACATCTTTGAAGCTTTCGGTTTTATAATGGATGGCCTGGTCTGCACCCAGCTTCTCACAGAAAGCACACTTCACATCACTTCCTGCCGTTACATACACGGTAGCCCCCCATGCTTTCGCCAGTTGAATAGCCGCCACTCCTATCCCACTGCTTCCACCATGGATCAGTAAACGCTCTCCGGGCTGAAGCCGGCCGCGGTCAAACACATTACTCCACACTGTGAAATAGGTTTCGGGTAAGGAGGCTGCTTCTATCAAAGATAAATTTTCAGGTACAGGTAAACATTGGCCTTCGGGCACGGCACAGTATTCCGCATAGCCTGCCCCGCTCACTAGCGCACATACCTTGTCCCCCACTTTCCACTGCGTACAATCGGCTCCTGCCTCTAGTATTGTTCCGGCCACTTCCAGTCCGGGTACATCGGCCGAAGCTCCTGCCGGGGGCGGATAGTTTCCTTTGCGTTGCAGCACGTCCGGTCGGTTCACACCGGCTGCTGCTACTTTTATCAATACTTCGGTCGGGAGAATAGCAGGCTGTGGCCTGTCCTGTAACTGCAATACCTCAGGAGCACCTGCTTGAGTGATGACGATGGTTTTCATGACTACAAAGTACAAAGTACCGATGACGATTACGAATCCCTATCCGCGCGATAAGCTTTGGCACTTTACCACTATGTACCTCGTAGTTAAATATTATAGAGGTTGTTGTTCGACCACAACTTTGCACCGCCCTTTATCCCATCCATATTGGTGGCCACGGTGGTATCATCGTCTACTTTAAAATCCAGTTTCTTTGCATTACCACCACTTATGTACAGGTGATCGTAGTTATATACCGTTTTTAAAATCGCGATCACTTTCCGGATGCGCTTGTTCCATTTTTCTACCCCTGCCTCCGTCAATGCTTTATTACCAATGTATTCGTCATACTCCCGGTCTTTAGAAACTGGATGATGTGCAATTTCAAAGTGGGGCAATAGATTCCCGTTCATCAGCAGCGCTGTACCAAATCCTGTACCTAATGTAATCACCATCTCCAGCCCTTTACCCGAAGCAATACCCAACCCTTGCATATCAGCATCGTTAACTACACGCACCGGCTGTTTCAGTAAAGCACCCAGTTCTTTGCTTAAATCAAAACCGCTCCAGCTCTCTGTACCAAGGTTCGGGGCTGTCTTCACCACACCATTTCGTACATAACCGGGAAATCCCACCGACACTTTTGTGTACACACCAAAGTCTTTCACCAGCTCACAAATTACACTAATCACATTGGCTGGTGTAGCCGGCTTTGGTGTATCCAGGCGATCATACTCTTTCAGCATCTTACCTTCGGTATCCAAGACAGTCGCTTTTATTCTTGATCCACCAATATCAATGGAGAGTATACGTTCATCAGCGCTGGAAGTCGTCATAATTTATTTGAATAGGTTAAATCATTTTGAATATATACCGGTAAAAAGCAGTGCATTACTTGTTCAACAAAGAAAATAAAAATTCATGCAAATCCTTCTCGTTTTGTGGCGAGTTGGCGTAGAACGAAGTATCCGGTGTTTTCACCCTGCTTTGATAAAAGGTGAAATACAATTTCTGGTCAGGGTAATACAGAATGACATGGAGTAGGGGCACATCTCCCATTTTGATCATCATGTCTCCCTTATCCGCTAATCGGGAAGTGATTGCAACAAATTCATCCAGTTGGGCACCATCGGTGGTTTCTTTTTTCTTCTGTGCAGGGATGCTATCGCGCTGATCCGACATTTTAGCATAATATTCAAGTTCCATGCGTTCAGGTCGCGCCAATTGAAAAGTGGAGATATAATTCATCGGTAGTGCAGCAGGTGGTGTGGATACAACTGGTTCAGGGGTAAGGGTCTGCTGTTTTGGTTTACAACCGGCCAACAGAGTCATGATGATCACTGTTGCAAAAAAGGAAGTAGTCCGGAGCCGGTTTGTGTGATTCAGCATAGATTTAGTTTACTGGTAAAGTGGGCGAATGTATGGAATTGTCCGGCTGTCTTCAACCCTTATTTTATGATAAAAAAGCACTTTCAGGCCGAATGCCATCCCTGTTTGCATGCGACTATTTCGTTCGCCCTAAAAACGGTATATTTGCGCTTCTTTTAACCGAAAAGAGCGCATACGAATCAAAACAGCATGAAGAAAATTGTCGATTACAGAAAGTTATTAGGGGTAAATGAAGCGGTTGAGCTCAAGGACCTCAAGAGCATTTACAGAAACCTGATGAAGGAATGGCACCCTGATAAATTTCAGGACAACGCGGAAAACAAACTTCAGGCGGAAGAGAAGAGTAAAACCATCATTGAAGCCTATCACTTCCTGGTGAGCATTGCTCCTGAAACACGCGAACAGACTAAAGCAGAATATGCAGTAACCACCGCTACTGCCATCATCGATTTCGAATACAAGTCACAGACGCTGCAGATCAGCTTTGCTGATGGAAGCAAATACGAATATTTTGATGTACCTAGAAACACGTATATGAAATTCGTAAACTCCGAATCGCAGGCCCGTTTTGCCCGCAGACATATCTACAATGAGTTTCTTTACCGGAGTGTGAACAAAGTAGCCGTTACCGCTTAGGAATTCATTAAGTTAAAATACACCCGCATAAAAAAAACGCAGCGATTCATCACTGCGTTTTTTGTTTTCTACAGCCATGACTTAATAGCCCGCTGAATTGATCCTTCGATCGCGATCAAACTGATTTGAACTTGGGTAGCAAGAAAGGCTTATCGGAAACTTCCTGAAATTTTCTGAAGGGAGTCATTAAAAATCAGGCTTGCGCTTGATCCGGTATTTCCTCCACGACTCCACTCCATTCACCAGCTTCTTGAGCAATTCAAAATACAAGGTCACGTATAATACTATGGCCATAAACCAGATCATACAGATATTGAAGTAGAAGGTGTCAAACTTCTGCCCCATAAAATGTTTGACGGGTACATAAAAGTTAGAA
>JAHEZH010000103.1 GCA_023251155.1 Flammeovirgaceae bacterium
TTCCTGGATCGCTTTTACGATTTGTGTTTCTGTGAATTTTGACTTTTTCATAATAACCATTTTAAAATTGAAAATTTGTATTCAACTTTCAAATGGCCGAACTTCAGGGGAGCTTACATAGCGTTTTGATGCTACTGATTTCCTACGAAAGCATTCGTTTGATTAATATGCGATGCTAGTGATTTGATTTTCCTATTCTATGCCATCATCTCCTTTCGAGCTAGCATTTAAATATTTAGATTTTGGCACCTAGCTCACCATATCAATTTTCGTTATTCCTGACAGAGATTTTGTACGCCAAATTCACTTTTTCAAAAACCACTAGTCAATAGAAACTAAATCAAACCGGCGAAGGAAAATTGACTTGTATGTAGGTGCCTTCCTTGTGCTGAACCAAAATACGTCCATGAAGTAGCGTGACTCGTCTTCGCATGTTTTTCAACCCATTGCCATTGCTTGTTCCTTCAGGGAATCCAATACCGTTATCGGCAATTTCTATTTTCCACGCTGACTGAAAATCCAACGTAAGTGTGGCCAATGTGGCTTTTGAATGTCGGATAATATTATGAACCGCTTCTTTCACAATGAGATAAACATGATGCCGGTATTCGGAAGGAAGAATCATGGATGGCGTTTCTCCCTTCACTTCCAACTTGAACTCAATGCCTGCATTTCCCAGCATCTCTCCTATCATCGAGCGAAGGTAAGTGACAAAATCTTCGACCGGTTCAGGGTCGCTACGCATCGCCCACACGATCTCGTTCATTTTTTCAATGAGCGATGTGGCCATGGCGGTAAGTTCCTCGGTGACATGTTTATCCGAAGGGGAAGTACTCACTATTGAACGACTAAGAAAAAGCATCGACTTGAGTCCCGAGCCCATATCGTCATGCACTTCCTGACTAATGCGAATACGTTCCTGTCGTTCCCCGTCTGCCAGCGACTGAAGACGTACTGCTTTCTTTTCGCTTTCTAGGGTGAGCAATGCCTGCTGATGTACCGCCTGTCGCTGACGATAGTAGAGGTACACGAAAATCAGTATGGCTATGAAGAAAAGAATACCGACTAATAAAAGCACTAACCCAGATTGGCTACTGGCATTTTCTGATTCTGTTTTTTGCAACTGAATGTTTTTCTGAAGCAGTGTATTCTGGTGCTGCTCAAATCGATACCTGTCTTCCCAGGCCTGAACTTCCCTCACTACGACTTCCTTCATGACCAGCAGCGCTACCGAATCATGCTTCAAACGGAATGTTCTTGCTTCTTCAAACCGGTGGGTGGCAATCAGCACATCCGATAAAATAAGATACAGCTTGCGAAGCACTTCTTTCTGATTGTTCGCAGACGTAAACTCAATAGCCAGCCGCAATTGCTCCACAGCCGCATCCCACTGCTGACGTTGATATAATCCCTCACAGATACCCAGCAAGGCAGCTGACTTGCCACTCACATCCTGAATACTATCGGCCAGCGGTAAGGCCTCATAAAACAGAGGCAGGTAAACGTCCGGTTGATTCAGTTCTACATAAACATTGCCCAGATGAACCAATATCGTCTCCAGTGCATTGACATCTTGAACATTCATTGCGAGGGAACGGGCTTTTTCATAACTGCTCAAGGCCTGCTCATACTTACCTAAGTCTTTAAAACAATTACCGATGTGAATCAGTGCCTTCACTTGCAGATACGAGTCATTCTCCTCATCACCAATAGCCAGTGCGCGCCTGGCATACTCAAGTGCTTTCTCCGCCTGGTCCATGTGTCGATACACGTCACACAAACTGGTAAACAACAAGAATGATGATTGTCTATCCGCGTACTGCTCCACCAGCGGCAATGCTTTCACATAATACTGGACCGCCATCGGGTAATTTTCCTGGTACTGATAAGCGTCACCCAGGTCATGATATGCCTTACCCGCATAACGTTTAAGTCCATGCTGCTCGCTGATGGTAGCCGCCCGAAGATTCAGTCGTATAGCTTCTTCCCGCTTTCCTTGTGCATTCAGAACAGCTGCATAATTACTGATGTACTTAATTATACCCACCGTGTAATTGAGCTGTTCACTCAGCTTTCCGGCACGCGAATAATAGTAAAGGGAAGTGTCCGGATTGTTGTCTTCGTATTGCCGGCCCAACGTGATCATCAGGTTCACACGGTTAGTATCAGATGGCAAAGTGAACAACACCTGTTTCAGGCTATCCGTATTAAGGCCAACCTGTATTTGGGCCTGCACGGAGGCGAGTTGCCAAACGAGTGCTGTTGCAAAAATCAGTCTCCGATGCATTCCATTTCGTTTGATAGCCGGGACGGAAGGTAGTAATCTTTCTTGTGTAACTAAAAAAAAGTCAGCATAATGACAAAGCCTGGGCTTCTCTTTTTAAAATCTTCCTATACACCAAGCTGTAATCTGAATGCGCACCGGGCCCATCGCCAATGCTCATCAGGAATTCGTTACGTCTTTGTTCACCGGATGTAACCAAAGGGCCATGGTAGCCGAAATGACAAAAGTGTGCTATTATTCGTAGGGGCAGAATCGTATTCGATAAGTGTACAAAAGATTTACAGCCTGATAAACCCGTTCTTTGGTTGCATTTTCGCCGATGCACAGGTAATACTCCTTTCTCCTTGTAAACGAAAGGGAAGGATCCATGCGATGAACCCGTCTCTTCATTTTAGCATCTATCGCAATCCGGAATTCGTAAGGTATGTACCGTTTTGCCCCCGGATCCGTCATTGCCATTTGTTCCTCAATCATCGCCAGAAGTGAATTGATTTCATTTTGTGAAGATTCATCCAGTGACTTAATGCGTTTCAATGCGTTGGTTTCCATTGATAGTTTTGCCGGAGCCAGACAGCCAGTCATCGCCAAAAGCAGCAATACGTGCAAAATCACTTTCATCTGTGCAGGTCAATCTGTAACACTACCTGGATGAAATAGGTCGTAGCGTGCATTCAATCTCTGATTTTCGCTCAAGCCAACAATGCCGGCTTGTTCTGATAGGTATCCCACAAAAACTCTCCGAAAATAGTATTGGCCCAGGCAAACCACTTACGCGTGAAGTTGGTCGCATCATTTTTATGAAAAGCTTCGTGCATAAATCCGGTTCCTCCATGGCACGACTTCAGCATCCGGATACACGTCCTGATCTCCTCATCATTGCTGGAAGTAAGTCCACGAATAATAATACTCAATGGCCAGATCATATCAATGCCTGCATGTGGCCCACCAATTCCTTCCCCGGCTTTACCTTTAAAGAAGAAGGGGTTATTCTCTGACAACAAAAACCGACGCGTATTCTGATATATTTTATCCGATTTATCTACTGCTCCCAGATACGGAAGTGAAAGCAAACTTGGAATGTTCGCATCATCCATCAGGTGATAACTTCCGCTACCATTTACTTCGTACGCGTACACTTTTCCATATTCTACATGATCCACTACAGCATGAATTTTTAATGCATTTTCTACTTCTGTTGCCAGAGCCAGCAATTCCTGAGAAAGTGAATTGTCTTTTGTAATCACCCGTATCATTTCAGAAGCCTGTTTCAGGCTCACTACAGCAAAAAAATTGGCCGGAATTAAAAATGGAAAAAGGGTGGCATCATCACTCGGACGAAATACCGAACAGATCAATCCTACCGGCTTCACCGGATATCCGTATCCGCTGAGCGGAACTCCATCCGTAGCCCAGGAAGTTTTACGCTGGAAACTATATGATCCCTGACCGTGCTTTCGCTGCTGTTCTTTAAATACCGTCAGTGTAGATTGAATCGCCTTCTTCCACGAGTCGTTGAAGGGCAGGGTATCATTCGTTAATTTCCAGTATTGATAAGCCAGACGAATAGGATAACACAAAGAGTCAATTTCCCACTTGCGCTCGTGAATACCCGGCTTCATATCAGTCAGATCATCCTTCCATTCGCTTTCCTTTGATTCATCGGATCTTTGAGTATGCAGCGCGTCTGCCGATGAATAACACCGGCAATCAGATTTTGCAACGAGGCATCGGATTTCATGAAGGGCAGGTAAGGCCAGATCTGCGCAGTACTGTCACGCAGCCACATGGCATCGATATCTCCGGTAATCACATACGTATCCGGATCTTTGCCTTTCGTTTTCAAAAAAACGGTAGTATCCAGTGTGTTCGGGAAACAATTTTCAAACAACCAGCCCAGTTCTTCATCTTTTACATGCGCCTTGAAGTCAGCAATCGATTTTTCAACAGCGCTACTGGAAAAATGACGTTGCCCCAATGGTATTCGCACTACAGGAAATGCAGAAGGCATGGCTTGTAATACATTGGGTAGCAGCATGGCTCCGGCTCCGGCCCATCCTAATCGTTGAAGAAATTGAAATCGATTCATGATTTTTAAAGATCGCTGATTTTACAAAAATGAATTCCAAACATACAATCATTCTTTCATTTCTCCTGTTGTTTTAATCTGGCTATAGTCAAAAAGTTAGCTGCGCAATTCCTGAAAGGCTACCCGGATTTTTCCATTCGATTTTGAATGGGAATGAACTATGTCACAAAAAATAATGTAAAGCAGATACGCAAAATACGATATGCCCTATGAGTAAATTATTCTCACCACTCACCATCGGTAACCTGACACTTAAAAACCGAATTGTAGTTTCGCCGATGTGCATGTATTCTGCTGTGGATGGCTTTGCAGCCGAATGGCACCTGGTGCATCTTGGCAGCCGCGCTGTGGGCGGAGCCGGGTTGATCATTCAGGAAGCCACTGCAATCTCTCCCGAAGGACGCATCAGTGATGGCGACCTTGGTATCTGGAAAGAGGAACATATTGAAAAACTAAAGCAGATTACTTCTTTTATAAAAAGCCAGGGAGCATCGGTGGGCATTCAGCTGGCACATGCCGGAAGAAAGGCAAGCACGGAGGTACCCTGGAAGGGTGGTGCACAGATCAAACCAGCAGAACCGCGTGGATGGCAAACGGTTAGCGCTTCAGCCATTCCATTTAAAGAAGGACAATCCTCTCCTATCGCGCTTGATTCCGCAGGCATTGAAAAAATAAAAGATGACTTTCGTGCCGCTACGAAAAGAGCACTACGGGCAGGATATGATGTCATTGAAATCCATGCAGCGCATGGCTACCTGCTGCATCAGTTTTGCTCTCCATTAAGCAACCAGCGTACAGACGAATATGGCGGCAGCTTTGAAAATCGTGTGCGCCTGCTAATGGAAGTAACACAAATTGTGCGAAGTGAATGGAAAGAAAAAGCACCGCTCTTCGTGCGGCTGTCCGCTACGGAGTGGGTGGATAACGGATGGTCGGTGAGTGATTCGGTTGTCCTGGCAAAACGATTGAAAGATGCAGGTGCTGATCTGATCGATACTTCGTCTGGCGGCAATAGTGCCACCGCAAAAATTCCTGTAGCGCCTGGCTATCAGGTCGATTTCGCCAGTGAAATTAAAAAAGAGTCCACGCTGCTGACCGGTGCCGTTGGGTTAATTACCACGGGTCAACAGGCAGAAGAGATTCTTCAAAAAGAGCAAGCGGATCTGGTCTTCTTTGCAAGGGAAATGCTGCGCGATCCCTACTTCCCGCTGCATGCAGCCAAGGATTTAGGTGCTGATGTTCAATGGCCTGTTCAGTATGTACGGGCGAAGAATTAATCGTACTTCCATTGCACTAAGCTATCCTTTCAACTGATTCACGCTCGGAATGACTTTCCTTCCAATCAGCTCGATGGAGTTCATTAATTGAGCATGTGTTAGTCCGGCATTGTCCATCTGAAAAGTGAAACGATCCACACCACCTAATGCTTGGCTATGACGGATTAGTTTCTCCGCCACTTGTTCGGGCCCACCCACCACCAGCACACCACGGGGAGCAATCAATGCATCAAACTGATTTCGTGTTACAGGTGGCCAGCCACGCTCTCTGCCAAGCCTTGTCCATAGTTCGGCATAGCCCGGATAATATTCTGCTACCGCCTGCTCATTGGTCTCACTTACATAACCCGGCGAGTGAAGTCCCACTTTCAATTGCTCCGGAGAGTAACCTGCATTACTTCCTGCTTCACGGTACAGATCGATGAGCGGGCGAAAACGATGAGTCTCTCCACCAATTACTGCCACCATCAACGGAAGTCCCAATGCACCTGCCCGCACAAATGATTCGGGAGTTCCGCCTACGCCCAACCATACGGGAAGTTTCTCCTGGATGGCACGGGGATAGACGGGAAGGCCGGACATAGCAGCCCGAAACTTACCTGACCAGGTTACAAATTCGTGATCCCGGATCTTCAAAAGCAACTCCAGTTTCTCTTTGAACAAGGCATCGTAGTCGTTGAGACTGAAACCAAAAAGTGGGTAGGCTTCTATGGAAGATCCCCGCCCCACCACCAGTTCAGCGCGTCCTTTGGAAATGAGATCCAGCGTAGCAAAACTCTGATAAACACGAACGGGATCAGCCGCGCTCAATACCGTCACTGCACTGGTCAGGCGTATGCGCTTGGTTCTTGCTGCGGCGGCGGCAAGGATTACTGCTGTGGCCGAATCAAGAAATTCTTTTTTGTGATGTTCGCCTATCCCGAACACATCCAATCCTGCTTCGTCTGCAAATGCAATCCGATCGAGCAATTGCTCCATGGCATCCATACTGCTGAGTTCTTTACTGCCGTACATGGCGGACGCAAAGCTATCTATACCTATCTCCATAATCGCTGTTGTATTATCTCCTCTTACTAAGCTGAATTAGGCCAACTTAGTTCACTACGGAACAGATCCATACGAAAAAATTCACCTTGCACCCTCGTCATTCATAAAGAGGCAAGCTTGAAATAACCCAGATGGATAGCATCTTCCTTCAGATCAGCAGCAGGTACCAATTCAATTTTATATTTTTCCTTTTGCGCTGCGGTAAGCATGTCTTTTATCTCGTATAAATCATCGACATCAATTCCATATTTATCATCGATATGAGAATTGGCACCTTTGAAATGCGTGTGCTTAAAGAACCATGTTTGCTTGCTTCACGAAATGCAGCAGCGCGGTCTTCCTTCACGGTAAGAACAGTGTAATGCTGCTCTTCGAATTTATTTTCCTGGTAGCCACCAAGGTTAATAAAAAACAGTTTCTTACCAGAGCCCGATTCATGCTCTTTGGGCACAACACGAACCTGATAGCCATCCACCGCATTCACTTCGCGCCAGGCATCGACATGAATGTTGTTACCTGCTTCGGGCCAGAATTTCTTGATCTCAGGAATGAGATCTTTTAGCTGAGCGGCAATTCCAAAAAAGAAATCGTGTTGCTCTACATGTCTGCCGGGTGCCCGCGAGCCAAGCAGCAGCATGAAAAGTTTTAAAGTAGATGCTAGGGTTTCCATTTAAACACGTACCAATTGGAATTTATTTCGCCAGCGTCACGATGGATCAACCATTTCAACCGGCTCAATCAGTTCGTTTTGCTTTTTCTCTTCATCGCCCAAAATTATACCCCACGGCTTCAGGCTCTCAATACGATCGAATATGATCTTCATTACTGCAATGATCGGTATAGATAAAAACATTCCGGTAACGCCCCAGATCATTTCACCGAAAATAACCCCCATCACTGTGATGAGTGCATTAATCCGTACTTTGCTCCCCACTACCAGCGGCAGAATAATGTTGCTATCAATGAGGTGGGTGATTACCAGTACAATCATGACCAGAAATACTTTGCTCACTGCCGTCGCCGTGGCAAACGTGATGATGCAGCTGATGATGAGTGCTGTGAAAATACCGATGTAAGGAATGATATTGAAAAGGCCCGTGATTAATCCCAGCAATATCGCATAGTGCACCCCTATAATCCAGAAAGTAAGACTTACTCCGGTGGCTACAATTCCCATTTCCATCAATAACCCTACAATGTATTTTCGGATGATGTATTGAATCTGTTCCATAATATCGTGCACCAGATTTTTGTTCTCATCGAGGAAGACCGAAATCAAAAACTTCATGATCAGCCTTCGGTAGAGCAAAAAGAAAAAAGTATAAATAAAGGTAAACACCATGAACAGGAGAATGGAAGAAAGTGACAACACCGTTGCGCCTACCACCTCGGTGCCCGAAGAGATGATCTTGCTGGTGGCGGTGTCTACATATTTATTTTGCTTCTTCTGAGCGATATTAAATGTTTTCGATATCCAGTCCTGCAGGGTGTCAATAGAGGTTTCTACCTGCGACTCGAACTGTGGCCAATCACTATACAGCCGTTTGAGTTGTGAGCCCACCAGGTACAAAATACTGCTTATGGCTGTGATTAATATAATCACCGAAATCAGGGAAGCAAGACTGCGTGGAAATTTGAATTTACGCTCGAAAAAATTGCACAAGGGCAAAAGCAAAATGGAAAACAGGCATGAAAACACCATGGGCGAAAGTGCCTCTTTGCCAAGGATAAGCAGGTAGCCCATTGCGATGACGCTGAAAAGCACACAGGCCAGTTTGAAATAAAAAGGAAACGAAGTAACGTTTTTCAATTCCATAGTACAATCAATTACCGAAAGATATAGAATTGGTCAGACCTAATAAAAATGGAAGCCGACAGGTTTTCAATTATTCGCTTCAGCGTCCATTATCCCTTCGGGCCAGGGGCAAATGACCTCGCATGCAGCGCCAATATCCATACGCAAATGATTTCAAGTACCATTTCGTGCTCATCTTGTACGAAAACAGGTCACCCCATTACACCATACCGATATAAAAAAGGCAAAAAAATAAGCACAAGCCTTTTTCAACCCGTGCTTATTTTAATGAAGAGCATGAAGTGCTTTTAGTAGAACACCTTCAATTGCCATGCTCCGCTCCCGCTGAGGTATCATAAACAGGAACGCTGGCTACCTGTCCGAAGAAGACGGCATTGCCAGCCCCGGTCATTTTTTTATAATCGGAATTTGTCCTATTTTTTGAATATAAAACAAACCCAAAATCAATTACTATGACACACCCTATCCAGCACTACTATGAAATGATCGAAGAGGTGCTAACCGAATACAAAATCGATCCGGCTTCAGCACGTGGACAGTTACCGGGTCAGTGGAATCTCACCTTAGGCTCTGCCGGCATTTGGGTAGACGTGTTTCAATCGAAAGATGCGCAAGGGAATCTGACCGCATATGGTTATCTGCAGGTACTTGCCCTGGTGTGCGATGTACCGGTTAACAATCAACACCTATTTACGAAAGAACTGCTTGAGATCAACCACTCGCTTTATGGCGTTGGATTTACCATCTTCAAAGAGAAAGCATACATCAAATCCATACGTGAACTGGAAGGATTAGACAAATCGGAAGTGAAAAGCACGTTTGATCGTGTCGGTATCTATGCCAATGACTGGGATGATAAATTAAAAGAGAAATATTTCGGCGGCTTTAGTGGTGGTGGAAGAGGTTAGACGGTCACCCCAATGCGGTAACAAAAAAAGCCAGACTACTCATCTGGCTTTTTTTTTATTTTTTTCCTAGCTGGAAGCCGAGTGAGCGGCCACCGGTATTGACTTCCTTGATTTCAAATTCGTTCACGTCATCAAGAATAATTACTTCCATTAATTCTTTCGTGCGGTCTTCTTTTTTCATTGAAGCAAGACGAAGGTGTTGATTCTTCACCGTCTCTCCGACCACCTGGCGTACGGTTCTGGCATTACCAAAGTGACGATCGCGATTTTGATGCAAAAAGGCAAAGTAATTTTTCAAATGCGCTGCAGCAGCTTCATCCAGCCGCACTCCTTCATTACTGAAAAGAGACGTAGCAATCGTAAACATATTTTCTATTGAATAATCTTCAAACTGAAAATACTTATCAAATCGTGATCGCAAGCCCGGATTAGAGTTAATAAAATCCTGCATGTTTCCGGTGTACCCTGCTACGATCACACCGAACTTTCCGCGCAGGTCTTCCATGCGCTTCAATATCACCTGAATGGATTCGCCACCAAAATCATGTGATGATCCATGCTCATTGGCGAGCGAATAGGCTTCGTCGATGAATAAAATTCCGCCCATCGCTTCCGAAATCTTCTCTCCTGTTTTAATCGCGGTCTGTCCCACAAAACCTGCGACCAACCCCTGTCGATCCACTTCCACCAGATGGCCTTTCTCCAGAATACCAAGTCCTTTATAAATTTTGGCCATGATACGCGCTACCGTTGTTTTACCCGTACCCGGATTACCGGTAAACACGGTATGCAGTGAAAATTTATTATGAATATCTTTTCCGGATTCCTGGTAAAAGCGAACGAGCTTAACCATTTCATTCACCTCTGTCTTTATACTATCCAATCCTGTAAGGGAATTCAGTTCGGCCATCGCTTCAAACAAAATATCATCCAGCCCCTTATTTGCCGAAGCGGAAGATGACGGTGTATTTTGCATGAGCATTGCACCTGTATCCGTAATTACATGAGGCGTACCTTCTTCAAAAGAATCGCCTGTCTTAAAGGCAACGGTAGCAATGAGTGTATCCATAAATACAACCTCCATCGTGTACATTTCATCTACCCACGTACCGGGAACATCACTTCCCCATGATGGATAAAGATAATAAAGCTGCCCCTGCGTGTTCGGCTGAACATAAACAAGGCGCGTACTCTTTCCTTTGAGCTGGCCGGCATCATCATGAAAGTTGAAAAATACCTCCGCATAGTAATCCGTTGCCAGTTTATTTTTGAAACAAAATTCTCCCCACAGATAACGCGTATCTTTTGAGCTGAACTTGGTCAGGTACTTTTTCTCCGGAAGAGAAGAAGCCAGGCTATCGCCTTCAAAAAGTTTGATGTGCTCAATATCAAAAAAGACATTCTCTCCCGGCTGAAGAACGCCTACATCTTCAATATAAAACTTCGCATCACCGATTTTCACCTCATCGATATATGCTTCCCACACATAATTACCTTTCAGCCAATACGCCCCTGCTGTGGCGTTACCCCACGAGTCGCGCAGGTACACCACATTTTCATCTTTCAGTATTTTTCTGGTATGCGTGAGGTTGCACAGCTCACGTTGCTGGCTTCCGTTCAGAAAGAAGCACTTCAAACTGATGGAAGCCTCCCACTCCTCTTCATCAAAAAGTTTGTTGAAGAACGAAAGCTCTACGCGTAGAAAAGTGATTTCATACCGGTTGTAAACCTGTCTGTATTTCTTAGTTGCATCGGCCATCCACTCATCGGAGGAGTGTACTTTGAGCTCTTTAAACTTATACTTGACTGCCACTGATTTCGTAGAATTAAGATCAGGATTGGTAATGGACATAGAGGGTCGTTTTAACGGCATCAAAGTAAAAAAACCGGCTGGATTTTACCAGTAAGTGCCCGCCAAAAAGAAGAGGGATTGGTGGGGATGCATCATTCACAACGATCAGACGGGTCACCAATCATGCCCCGTTGCTTTACCGAGCAACTACCGGATATGATCTACTTTTACAAATACAGGCCGCTCACTGATATCCACTGAAACCTGACCGTTGGTAATCGCTAAAGCCGAGCTCTTACCATTTATTTCACCAGGCTCTAATTCTATTTTTGTTGCATTTTTAGGAGCTCCTTTCAATTTCAACTTATAATTTTTTACTGTATAATTTTTCTTTGTCTTTGCCCACAGTACATACGCACCCGATGAAGTGACCGCATCTTTAAATTTATAAATCAGAACATTGGGATCAGCCGATGTTTCCTCACCGAGGTAAACCATATTAGTCAGTGTATTCTTCAAGGTATATACATAGTACCACGATTTTTTCGGGGTCCAATCGTCCTTTTTAGCGGTAAGGCCACACGTAGAAAATTGCGTGGAGTCTTCGGGATTAACATCTCGGAGCATAAACATGATAGCACGATCCACCCGGGCAGCAGCAAAGGCCAGATAAGCACGTACCAGCCATTGACCTTGTACTTCCTGTGCATCAAATGGGCCAACAGCCGGAACCCGTAAAACTGATTTAGGATTGGTATCCCAGCCAAATTCAGATATCCATACTTCCTTACCTTTAAGATAAGTGTCTCTGTAGTTTGTGAACCGTAAAAGTTTTTCTTTAAACTTATGCTCTTCCGGACTTAAAGCAGGTCCCTTTTCAAAAAATGCATAGTCATGGACATTTATAACATCAGCCGCAAATTTCTTATCGGCACGATTCTTTTCGAACCACTTTTTCATGGCGATGATATAATCTAAATCGAGTTTTGAAAGTCCACCCATTACCAGCTTCATACGAGGATCCGCATTTTTCACTCCAAAATTGCCAGTACCCTGATGCATGGTGTTGCAATGGCCATCATAGTCGGCACTAATCATCGCGGCATATTCTTCCGCTGAGAATTGGCCTTGGGGGCCTTTCCAGTCTTTGTCCTGTTCATTGTAATCTTCTACATATTTAAGCACACCCAGGCCCGATTGACGAGGCTGATCTTTTGCCAGCTGAAGTTTCGAATCAGCAACGTACGTTGATCCATATCGCGCAGCAAACTGGTACATATGATTTGCCTTTTTTTCATACGAGTTGGGGTCCCTGGAATCAGCCCCTTCTTCATCCAATGGCTTAAAATCATTCGGAAAATCTTTCTTTCCCTGTAACCATGCCGGGGCACCTTGGATCACAGGAGACAGTATCAAATTTCTGTTTTTTGTGTTCCTATAGTAGTTATCAAAATTCCAGCCCCCGGCACCTGCTTCACTGGGCGCAAATCTCATCTTATTGTTTGGGTAGGGTGAATAGTTCCAATTGCCCCCACCCGACCATATATCACCTTCATCCCATCCCCAGTTATGATATTCTCTTATAAAACCAGCTACTTGTATTTTGTTAATAGGATCATCAATAAAAGCATTTACACCAATGAATTTATCCACCGTAACGGATGAACTCTCCCCATATTCACCTGTAGATTGTGAAACAACATTTGACAACGATGAAAAATTATCCGCTTCATCTCCTGCTTTAACAGCGAAATAGTACTTCGTAGAAGCATTTAATCCGGTGACAACCAACGATTGTGTGCTACCTGCAGGAACGGGGATAGGTTGTTCAGAAACTTTCGAAGCATTATCAAATGCCAGATTGGTTGAAATTATATAGGGGCTGTAACGAATATCGTAGGAAGAAACTTGCCCTACATTACCATCATCTCCGGGAGCGATCCATGAGAGTTGCACCGATGTGCTCGACACGTTGCCAGCAGCAAGCGTAGTTACCGGTGATGGAGGTGTCTTATCTGGTACTAATGAACCCAGACAGCCGTAAATGACAATCTCGGACACATAGGCCGTAGGGCTTCCCGCTGTTAAACGTACATATTGCGTTTTCTTATTTACCGGATGCTGACTCCATACATTAAACCTTTTGAGGCTATCAACAGAAACTGTTTCCCATTTTCCTGGACCTCCAACTTCGATCTTAAAAATGCCCTGATCATTTACATCACGCAGGTAGATATCGGTAATTACACTTTGAGCTCCAAAATTCAAAATAGCAGTCGAAGGATAATCACCTGAATTCCATCCAGAAAACCAGTTTGTGATTGGTGCTCCACCCGATCCCCCCAGCGGGTCACCTGCAATCTGCTGTTCATCGATCAAGGCCGTGACATTACCTTTTCCCGCAATCATTGACGCCTTTAAAGGAATCTTATTGGGTGTACATGCAATATTATCCGTTTCATCTGCATGGGTATAAAAAAACGGTGACTCCTGATATTCCCCTTGTTCTGTCCGATCAGCATAACTGTCGTTTACGGATTGCCCTCTCACTATTCCCAAAGCAAGAACAGAAAATACGATATACAAATTCCGCATGTAGTAAAATGGATTTAATCAGGCCCTAAAATAGGAATAAAGATATAAGAAAAGTTGCTTGTAATCCGGGCAAAAATCCGATTAGTTCTTATGACGATTATACTCATTAAGTCAATTCAAGTCAACCTAACCCAATATGCTCAGAACATCACTCACCATCCGTCCGGCTCCCGTTCGGGTAGCTCTTCTCCTGAGAATAGCGCCCGGCCTGTACCCGGATCCAGTTGAAAGGTAATCGTCATTTGCTGAGGGTGCCTGGCCGTGATGCCATCACAGGCATAGAAAAATTCCATGACATACGTTACCTTAAATAAACCTTCTCCATTCCCATGCAGCGTTACAGTATCCGGCAGAATAGTAAATTCATTCACCTGACCTCTGGATTCATTTAAGTAATCGTACGAGGCAAGAATCGATTTTATCTCTTGTGCCTTGGACAACTCGTTAATCAGGAGAGCGGGTGCTTCTTTTGAACCACGGGCGATCGCCCTGGTAAGGGTTTCACTTAAACGGATTTCTTCACGATGTTGCATTGCGCTACTATCACTATTAAACCTGCGGTTCTTTAGGGCGCACAATCATTCGCAATGATTGATCCTTTGTAAAGTAAGCCACCGTCCAGTTATACAATGTCTTGATTCTGTTGCGGTAATTAATCAGGGATAACAAGTGAATAAATAACCACATCATCCAGGCAATAAATCCTCTAAAGAAAAGCCGGGCTGGAAGATCGGCCACGGCTCGATTGCGACTGATAATGGCCATGGACCCCTTGTCCGTATAGGCAAATGGTACAAGGGGTTTATGACGCGCCAGCAATACGAAATTTTTTGCCAGTCGTTTACCTTGTTGGATAGCCACCTGTGCTACCTGAGGATGCCCCTGAGGAAAGTTCTTATCGGTGTCCTGATAACACGTATCGCCAATGGCATAGATGAAGTCCATACCTTTTACTTTATTGAATGCATCCACGAGCAGGCGCCTACCGCGTCCGTAACTTTCCAGGGGTATGCCATCAAACTGCTTGGAGGTAACACCTGCTGCCCATATCAGTGTTTTCGCCTCTATCGTTTCACCATTGGCCAGCAGCACGGTATCATTGACATAATCTTTTACCTGTGTCTTCAGTTTAATATTCACGCCCAGTTTTACCAGTTCTTCATAGGTATAGTTCTGCGACTTTTCGCTCATGGGCGATAGCAACGTAGGTGAAGCATCCACCAGGTATACTTTGGCTTTTGTTCCACCCAATTCCGGATAGTCTTTGGCAAAAATGCTTTTCTGCATCTCTGCCAGCATTCCTGATATTTCTACTCCGGTTGGTCCACCTCCTGCTACGACAATGGCTCCCAACTTGCGTCTTTCAGCGGGGTCAGTCGTCACCGTTGCTTTTTCGGCGGTGAGCAATAAGTAATTACGTAGTTCCAGCGCATCGCTGATGGTCTTCATGGGAAGTGAATTCTTTTTCACATTCTCCATACCGAAGAAATTGGATTCTGTTCCGGTAGCCAGCACTAAATAATCATAACTCAGCTCGCTGGTAGTAAGAATGATTTTCTTTTCAGAGGCCATGATTTTCACCAAACCACCCAGGCGGAAATTGACATTTTTCTTACCCTGAAAAAGTTTGCGATAAGGAAAACTAATACTGGAGGTCTCTAAAAAACCGGTGGCTACCTGGTACAGTAAAGGAGGAAAAAAATTATAGTTGTTCTGATCGACCACCGTTATTTTAAAATCCGGATGATTGTAGAGTTTCTGGGCCAGGTTTATGCCCGCAAATCCCCCACCCACAATCACGATATGTTTATAATTTTCGTTCATAAAACTAATATTAACTCCCCGGTTCGTAACGTCATCTAATTGAATGCCGAAATATAATTTGCACTAGTGCTCTTTCGCAAGAAGAATCTAAAATCCATGCAAACCATTTCGATAAATCGGACAATTAAATTATTCATGACTATACCTGATTATACGTGCACCATCTCAATAAGGTCATCCTTTCACTGAATTTAAATTGAATAAATAATCATGCCCGCTACTGGCTGACAGTCGCGTAATCGTACATCGAAACTAATGGAAAGACAATGAAGGAGGAGGACAACGTTACGCTATACTCTGCTCCATGAAAGAAAGTTGAAAGGGCATTGGCTAAGCAGGCAATGAAAAGAAAAAAGTAGCTCCTTCATTCACTTTGGCTTCCGCCCATACCCTTCCGCCCTGCCGGTTAACAATGCGCTGAACAATTGCCAGCCCAACACCCGTACCCTCAAACTCGGTCGGCTTATGAAGCCGCTGGAATACGCCGAAAAGTTTTTCGGCATACTGCATATCAAAACCGACACCGTTGTCTTTTACGTAATAGATAATCTCCTGATCCGCTTTACGTGATCCTATTTCTACTACCGGATTTTCATTTTTACCCGAATACTTAATCGCATTACTGATGAGGTTTGTCCATACGTGGGAAATCAATGCGGCATCAGCAGAAGCAGGATGAATTTCTTCGATGGTGATTTTTGTAGCTGCTGTCTTATCAGTGTCCTGAAGTACGGTTTTCACCATCGCAGCCATGTCCACTTCCGATTTATTAATATCTGTGCGACTCAACTTTGAAAATTTCAGTAGCTGATCAATCATCTGATTCATCTTTACCGAATTGTAATGAATACGGGTCAGCGCATTCGTTGCTTCCTCATTTTTACTTTGCCCCAGTTCTTCATTTAATACAGTAGCATGCCCCACCAGCGCGCGTATTGGGGCACGAAGATCGTGGGATACCGAATAGGTAAATGACTCCAGCTCTTTATTCGCCAGCTCCAGCTGCAGCAAATTATTTTTAAGTTCTTCATTCAGCTGTTTGATCCGGCGGTCGGCGGCTTCCAGTGACTTGTTCTTATCCTCCAATTCTCTTTTCTGCATTTGGATTTTAAGAAGTACGGCTACCTTGGCTTTGGTTAACTCAGGATCCAGCGGCTTGGAAAGGTAATCAACAGCCCCTTCTTCAAATCCCTGGATGATGGAATGCCGCTCTTTCATTTCTGCGGAAGCAAAAATGATAGGGATGTCGCGTGTGCGTTTATTCGATTTAAGAACCTGTGCCACTTCAAATCCATTCATCTCGGGCATCTGCACATCGAGTATAATCAGATCAACTTCCTGCTGCAGGGCGAGTTTCAATCCGTCTTTACCCGTATTGGCGGTCAGAAAAAAACGTCCTTCTTTTTCGAGTAACTGCTCCAGCGCGAAAACATTACTTTGCTTATCATCAATTAATAGCAGTGTGACTTCACTTTTCATATTTTATCTGAATCTTCTATACATCTTTTCTTTTCGGCTAATCTCTTCAAAAGAAGACTTCTTCTCTGAAAACAAAATGGATTCCTTATCCCCCAGTCCCAAAAAACCAAAAGGACTGAGGCTTTCATAAAAAAGAGAGATCACCCTGTCCTGCAGCCGTTGGTTGAAATACATAATGACATTGCGACAAATGATCAGTTGAAATTCATTGAACGACTGATCCGTTGCCAGATTGTGGGCGGCAAATACGGAACTTTGTATCAGTGACCGGTCGAACAAAACCGAATTGTGCTTTGCGATGTAATACTGTGAAAACGCTGCCTTGCCTCCCGCCTTCAAATAGTTATGCGTGTAGTTTTTCATTTCCTCCAGCGCATAGATCCCGTTCTTTGCCGTTTGAAGTGACTTCTGATTGATATCGGTCGCATAAATAATGGCTCGTTCAAGCAGTCCTTCTTCGCGTAAGAGAATAGCGATGGAATAGACCTCCTGCCCGGTGGCACATCCTGCAATCCAGATTTTAATGATCGGATAAGTGGCCAGGTGAGTTGTAACTACTTCACGTAATTTGATGTAGAAAGAAGGATCGCGAAACATTTCCGTTACCGTCACGGACAAGTTCTGGACAAACTCTTCGAATACCGTCTCGTCCTTCAATAGTATTTTTCCAAGATCATCAATCGATGCTATTTTTCTATTATCCATGAAGTGAACGATTCTCCGCTTCACGGAGGGCTCTGCATAATCCGTAAAGTCATACCCATAAAGGAACCGGATGGCCTCCAGTAATTCTTTGTATTTCTTATCGTCGATGACTATCTCCATGACTAGCGATAAAGCCACACCCGCATTAAAGAAAGCAGCTGGGCGATATTGACTGGTTTCGATACATAATCGGACATACCGGATATGAGGCATTTTTCACGATCCCCCTTCATGGCCTTCGCAGTAAGCGCAATAATAGGTAGTCGCTTAAACTGATCCAGCTTACGTATTTCTATGGTCGCTTCGTATCCATCCATTTCCGGCATCATCACGTCCATTAATATAAGATCAATCGAAGCATCGGCTTTCACTATCTCCAGCGCTACTTTACCGTTTTCTGCAGTGATGCAGTTCAATCCTTCTTCTTCCAGGGCATTGGTTAGGGAATAGATATTTCGGATATCGTCATCGACAATGAGTACTTTTTTATCCTTCAGCACTTCGTCTGTACGATGCAGCTTGCGGATTATTTTTTGCTGATTGCTTGGAAGTCGTGATTCCACGCGGTGCAAAAACAAAATGGTTTCATCCAATAAACGCTCGTGCGAGTTGGCGGTCTTCAGCACCACGGTATCGGCAAGTTTGGTGAGTCGCGCAGTTTCTTCTTTTTTGAGATCTCTTCCGGTATACACTACAATCGGAATTTTATTAAGTACTTCATTTGCTCTGATCTTCTCCATCAGATCAAATCCCGACATATCGGGCAGGCCCAGATCCAGAATGATACAATCAAAAGTATCGCTCTCCAGCATTTCGTACGCCTGAGAACCAAGGTACGCGGAATACGACTTGACATCTCCGTTTCCGATTAATTCACGAATGGCCTGGTTTTGTTGTTCATTATCCTCTATAATCAGAAGTTTCTTCAATTTCTTGTTCGTAAAACGCTCGATCCGTTCAAAGGCGTGATGAAGCTCTTCAATCGATACCGGCTTATACAGATAATCAAATGCACCGAGGAGCATGCCTTGTTTCTTATTGCGATGCGCGGAAATAATCTGTACTGGAATATGCCTAAGCTCCGGATCATTCTTTATCAGACGCAACACCTCGTTGCCATCCATAATGGGAAGATTCATATCCAGAAGCACGGCCACCGGCTGGTAATAACGTGCGTAACTCAGTCCGGTATTTCCCTGCGTAGCGATGATTCCTTTATATCCCTTCTCCCGAATAAAATCAAGAAGAATGTTGGCAAATTTCTCGTCATCTTCTATGATGAGAATCACTTTATCTTTCTCTCCAATGGTATTCCGATCATCATTGGCTGCTTGTTTATCCTCAGCTGGTTTGCCTTTCGCAATAGAGGTGGATGAAGGCTTTACTTTCTCTTTGACTTCAACGCGTTTGGTTTCGGAGACGATGAAGGCCGGATCAAAAGTGACGGGCAGGTACAATGTAAACACGCTCCCCTTGCCTTCTTCGCTTTCCAGACCTATTTCACCACCTAGTGCATGCGATAATTCTTTACTGATGGAGAGCCCTAATCCGGTACCTCCGTATTTGCGTTTCGTAGATCCATCCGCCTGCTGAAAAGCCTGAAATACCAATGCCCGCTTGTCTTCAGAAATACCAATGCCGGTATCGGCAACACGGAAGGCCACCCTGTCCGTAGATTCACTCCAGTTTTTATTTTTTAAAGCAATTTCGTTTTGAGGTCGGCTCACAGAGAGCGTCACTGTTCCATCTTTCGGAGTAAACTTAAACGCATTGGAAAGAAGGTTTCTTAATATCTGTTCTACCCGTTGCCTATCGGTGCTAAGCGTGGCCTTCTTCCATTCCTCGTCCATATCAATTACAAACCGGATGTCTTTGTCTTTCGCCAGTTCGGAAAACAGGACAGTAAGGGGGGACACGATTTCTGATACCGTGATTTTCTCAATATCCAATTCCATCTTCCCGGCTTCAATCTTGGACAGATCCAGTATTTCGTTGATCAGGTTAAGCAATCCTGTGCCTGATGTATAAATGTTGCGCGCAAACTCCATCTCTTTATCACCCAGCCGCTCGTGTTTATTTTCAGAGAGTAACTGTGCCAGGATCAGTATACTGTTCAATGGTGTTCTCAGCTCATGCGACATGTTGGCCAGAAATTCGGATTTGTATTTGCTGCTGATCTCAACTTCTTTGGCTTTATGTTCGATTTCATTCTTGGCATCTTCCAGTTTGTGCTTTTGCTGCTCAAGCAAAGTGGCCCTCTCTTCCAGTTCGGTATTGGCAACCTGTAGCTCCCCCTGCTGCATCTTCAATTCGATTTCCGATTGAAGCAATAAATCGGTTTTCGCATGGAGTTCCTCATTGGATTGCCGTAATTCTTCCTGCTGCGCTTCCAGCTCTTCCGCTTGCCGTTGTGTTTCTTCCAATAATGATCTCACTTCTTCCCTCGAGCGGGCCGATATCACCGCGATGGCAATACTATCCGAAACCACGCGCAAGTAGTCCTGCTGTTCTTCCGCTATTTCCTTCAATGCGCCTAATTCGATTACCCCCACCACCTGATCTTCAAACAACAATGGAAAGGCCAACAAATGACTTGGCACCACCTCTCCAAAAGAAGTATTCACTTTGAATAAAGCCGGGTTTACGTTATTAATTACCAATGCTTTTTTTTCCGCAGCGGCTTGCCCCACCAGGCCTTCGCCAAAAGGAACAAACACATCTCTCTCTTTACCTGATTTTGAATATGCAGCGGCCAGGTGCAATGTGGTGTTGTCATTTTCGGTAATGTACAGGGCGGCCAGTGGGGTGCCCAGATAACCTGCCAGCCGGCTGATGATGACTGCTGCCAGTTCGCCCATGCTCTTATTCCCCTGCATACTTTTTACTAACTCGCCCGTCCCCGCCAGTGTCCAGTTTTTGGCAGCGGTTTCTATCTGCGATTTCTTCAGTGCTTTCAGATTAGTCGTGATAATAAAATAGACTACGATCAATACGATGACAATAATTGCCAGCAAGAGCGAGAAAATGACAGTGAAGCTTCGGGCATCATTCTCGCTGTCCTGCTTTCGGTCAACCATTAAATTCTGTTCTATCGCCCGCGCTTCTTTCACCAGCTCCCTGATTTCATTTAATATCCGTCTGCTTTCTCCTGTTGAAACGAGTTCATAGGCTTTGGTCGCATCGGTATTTCTAAGCTCAATCCATTTTTTTAAATGCGCCAGGTGACTCTCGCTCAGTT
>JAHEZH010000226.1 GCA_023251155.1 Flammeovirgaceae bacterium
GCGCTGTATTTTTGATTTGGAAACAATGTAGGAGCGGTGTACCTGCTGAAACAGTGCAGCAGGCAGCAGCTCTAGTACTTCCTTCATGGTCATCCGACTGATTACTTTACGATCGGCCAGGTGAAACTCGATGTAATTGCCGTCTGACTTCAGAAACAAGATGTCATTCATTTCAATCCGTATCCAGTCAAACCCATCTTTGATGTACGTGTAGGTTAGCGTACTTTCCTCTTTATTCATTTTCTCCAACGCCCGCTGGCAGGAGATAAAGAACCGCCCGAAAGGAATGGGTTTTACCAGGTAATCCAATGCTTTCAACTCAAAACCTTCTACGGCATAATCGCTGTAGGCCGTGGTAAAGATCACTTGTGCCTTATCTCCAATGAGCCGGGCAAACTGAGTGCCGGTGATGTCGGGCATTTGTATGTCGAGAAACAAAACATCCACCGGATGCTGTTGTATGAACGTGATGGCTGCCAGCGCATCGGTAAAGAAGCCCTGTGGCTGAAGAAAAGGTACTTTGTGCAGGTGTGATTTGATCACTTCCAGTGCTTTCGCTTCGTCATCGACCGCAATGCATGTCAGTTGTTTCATTCGCTGATCGGTTCTGGTGTTGATGTAAATTCGCTGTTGTTTTTATGCAAATCAATCCGTAAAGCCACCTTATACACATCCGGAAGATCGGAAACTTCTAAACTATAATGGCCGGCATAGTAAAGTTCGAGCCGCTTCTTTACGTTCTCCAATCCAATACTGGTGGATTCCGGTTTTTGCAGATCGGTATGCTTGCTGTTATCCACAAACATTTCCAATCGGCCGTTTCGGCAATAGAGATAGACATGAATGAAGAAATCGTGATGCTGGCTTACTCCGTACTTGAATGCATTCTCAATGAAGTTCACCACCAATAAGGGAAGCACGGTAGCAGGTTGTTCATCCCACTCAATTACCGATTTGATATGGGCTTGTTTTTCCACGGCAATCTTCTCGCGCTGAAATTCCATGTACTGACGAAGAAACTGCAATTCCTTTTCGATGGAAATCAATTCTTTGCTTCCTTCTTCGGTAATGTGTCGCATAATCGCAGAGAACTGCTGGATAACATGAGCTGTACGCTGGCTTCCTTCTTCCAGGGCAGTGCCGTATAAGTGGTTCAGTGCGTTGAAATAGAAATGAGGATTGATTTGGTTTTGTAATGAAGTGAGTTCGGCCTGTAGTTTGGCTTCATGTGCCACTACTTTAAAGTAGCGATTCATGATAAAATTTCTTACAATGGCGTAGGGGAGGGAGAGTGCATAGAACAACAGAACCGCCATCACTACTGTGTCATTATCCCGGTAAGCGCCTCGAATCAGGATTTCAATGACCGATAACCCGATGATGACCGCTAATCCTTCCAGTAAGACAAAAGCAAAATACGGTCCCAGCTTTCGTTTCATGAAAAACTCGGGGATGTAGTAGTTGATGTTGTGATATAAAAATACCAGCACTACCATCCCAAATGATACCCAGTATATTTTCATGAAAATGGTACCGTGAGTGGGTATATTGAAACTGATCCAGATCAGGGCCAGTACCAGAAATTCGTAAGTAAACAGACTGGTGAAGTAGGGATGTGCTTTTAGTTTGTTCATATTATCGTTCGGTAAATAAAAGTGTTTTCGTGTTACTGTCCGTGGCGTGGTACCAATTTTCTTTTTCAATGAGTAATGCATGTGTGCTTCCCGGGTTGGCTTCACTGGGCTGATCGACATCTACCCGGATCACTTTGTTATTGTAATCAGTAGAAATTGCCGAAACGATGGTGTGCGCTACCACGAGGTGTCTGGCCTTCATCCGACTCAGAATGGTATCGGCCTGCTGTGAGTTTAGCTTTGCTTCTGTTTTGTAAGGCTTCACCCATCCACGATACCATAGTAATCCCGTGCGTGAATCCAGCAGGGCAGCTGCTTTTCCGGAGAGTGTATTGTTGGTAAAATGATTTCTTGCGATAGCATTGATTTCATTGAGGGAAAGATCAAGAGCAGCTACTTCGTTACTCACGCCACCATGTACGAATAACGTATTTCCGATTTTCTCAATGCAGTTTTTTGAACGAAGCCATCGCCCAAGCTCGGTTTCTTCACTGAAGAAATCGCGATACCGCTTTTTCATGGCTTCGCTCAGCGCATTATACTTGGGAGCAGTGTAACGGGTGTCGCCCATTAGGTTCATTTGCTCATGGTTGCCCAGAATGAAATGAACGCTTCCCTGGTGAATTTTGGCCAATTGCTCAAGACGGTAGATGAGCCATAGGCAAGGAATCACTTCTTCCCCACGATCCATCAGGTCGCCCAGCAACACGAGGTGACCTTTACCATACGTCCAGTTGAATTGATGATCCATTACTTTATGTTCGATGAGCAACCGTTTCAATGCATAGAAATTTCCTTCCAGGTCGGAGAAGGCGAGTAATTTATCCGGCATGGGATAATGGCTGGCGGGGATGACTATTTCTTTTTGAATAGCGACATAGAAATCGTGGGAAGAATCAGCGGGAACATCAATGCCTTGTTCAACCAATTCGGCCAACGTCATGGTTCTGTTTTCTACCTGTAAACCATTTTCTCCTGCAACCGATCGTGTGACGATTGCCTGGCCATCTTTATAAAAAATATAGGGGCCATCTGATCGTTTCAGCGTGGGTGGATATTCATTGAAATAAAATCTGCTGTTTTGCTGATCGTAGCCAAAGAGGATTTTACCGGTGAGTTTATCTTTAATCATGGCGTGGTCGAACAAGGTGAAATATGCCAGACAGGCGATGAGCACGGAGAAAGACAGAACCAGAAGACGCATTGTGTTGGACTGCATATCACTTTGAGTTTTAAATCTTTGCCAAAGAAGCGGGTTTCAGGGAAGCAGAATGAGCAAATGGGGCAAACCGGTAACGCGAAGTGACGAAATCGAGCAAGCAGGGGATCTTTTTCTGGCCGCTTCACTATTTCAAACTAAGATTCAACCGCTGGTAAGAGTGTTGATCATTATTCCGCTGAACTTCTCAATTTTTAAACTCAAATCTAACTTTATGAACAAAAGGTACTTATTACTGCTGGCCTGCCTGGTGGCTTTTCTACAGGGGCAAAGCCAGTCTTATAGCAATCATGCGCAGCTGTCGCAGCGGTTGAAGTCACTGGAGAGCGCCAACACGGCCTTGGTAAAACTTCAATCATTAGCAAAAACCACCGGTGGCAAAGACATCTGGGTGCTGGAGATTGGTTCGGGTGACAGGTCAATTCATCCGGCTGTAGCCGTAGTGGGAGGAGTGGAAGGTTCGCATTTGCTGGGACAGGAGCTGGCTATAGGTTTCGCTGAAAAACTATTGGCGGCCGCGAAAACAGATAGCATCAAAAATGTACTGGCGTCTACTACCTTTTATGTGTTCCCTAATGTAAGCCCTGATGCTTCGGAGCAATACTTTGATAAACTGAAGTACGAGCGTAGTGGGAACGCTACGGCTACGGACGATGACCGGGATGGTAAACTGAATGAAGATCCGTTTGACGATTTGAATGGAGATGGTCACATCACCTGGTTGCGCATCGAAGATGCTACCGGAAAATGGAAAACACATCCTGCCGATGCACGCATACTGGTACCGGCCAGCGCGGAAAAAGGAGAGAAGGGTAAATACCTGTTGATCAGTGAAGGTATCGACAATGATAAAGATGGTAAGTTCAATGAAGATGGTGAAGGGGGTATTCATTTCAACAAGAGCCTCACATTTGATTTTCCTTACTTCACGCCAGGTGCAGGCGAAGGCCCGGTAACGGAACCCGAGAACCGCGCTGTGCTGGATTATTTGTTCGAGCGCTTCAACGTGTTTTCGGTCATCACGTTTGGCCCTACCAATAATTTATCCGATACATGGAAGTTTGATCGCAGTAAAAATGCGGGGCGTGTTCCGCAGGGGATTTTAGAAAATGATGCCAAGCCCGGCAAGCTGGCGGGTGATTTATACAAGAAGTACGTGACATTGAAAGATGCACCTGCTGCCGGAACATCGAAAGGTGATTTTGTGCAGTGGGCTTATTTTCATTACGGACGATTCAGCTACAGCACCCCGGGCTGGTGGGCTCCCAAGTTTGAAATTCCCAAAGACACCGCGTTGGCCAGGAAGTACAAAGTCAATGACGATAAGAATACCGATGTGGATTTTCTGCGCTGGGCAGAGAAAGAAAATATCGATGCCTTTGTAAACTGGACCAAAGTCAACCACCCGGACTACGCGGGTAAGAATGTGGAAGTAGGAGGGTTCAAGCCATTTGTGAAAACAAATCCTCCTTACAAGCTGGTGGATAAGTTAGTGGATGATCATACGAAGTTTATTGTTTCCCTGGCTGCTAAGAAGCCAGAAATAGACATCGTCAACATGAAGACAGAATCATTAGACAATGGTATATCTCGCATTACGCTGACCATTCAAAACAGAGGATTGTTTCCCGCTATAGCGGATATTGCGAAAAGCAACTACTGGCTGAAGCTGGTGAAAGTGAATGTAACGGCCGGTAAAGATCAAACCATAGTCAGTGGTAATAAGATCACCCTGCTCCCTAATCTCGATGCCGGGGAAACAAAAGAGATGAGCTGGCTGGTGAAAGGCAAAGGCACAGTGACGATTGAAGCAGGTGCACCACAGACGGGTAGTAAGAAATTAGATGTTACGCTTTAACAGGAAAATGATCATGAGAAATTTATTAACTATTTCTTTCTTCGTACTGATGGCCATGGTAGCCGTTGCGCAAGATGCGAATGGTGTTTTCCGCGCGGCTGGAAGTCCGGAGAATCCCAAAGTACAAATCAGCTGGAACCGGTATTACAATCATGCAGGTATAACCGATATCTGTAAAAAGCTGGCCGCTGCTCACCCTGATCTGGTGAAAGTATCATCCATAGGAAAAAGCTTTCAGGGCAGGGAAATGTGGGTACTTACGGTTACTGATTTCAAGAAAGGTAAACCGGAAGAGAAACCGGCTTATTATTTAGATGGAAACATTCACTCCAACGAGATACAAGGTTCCGAGATGGCGTTGTACACGGCCTGGTATTTGGCGGAAACGTACAGCAGCATTGACTTCATCAAAGAACTGCTGGGCGATAAAGTGTTTTACATTGTGCCTACGATCAATCCCGATGCACGCGATCATTTTATGAAAGAACCCAACTCACCGCATAGCCCGCGCTCCGGTGTAATCCCGGTGGACAATGATCGCGATGGTCTGGTGAATGAAGATGGCTTTACGGACTTTGATGGCGACGGAAACATCACACAGATGATTCGTAAAAGTGTAACAGGTCGTTTTAAGAAAGATCCGAATGATCCAAGAAGATTGGTGCAGGCAAAGGTGGATGAGTTGGGCGAGTATGAAGTACTTGGATTTGAAGCAGTGGATAAGGACGATGATGGCCGTGCAGGAGAAGATGGTACAGGCTTCTATGATCCTAACCGCGACTGGGGATGGAAGTGGCAGCCGAACTACATACAAGGTGGTGCTTATAAATATCCATTCAGTATTCCTGAAAACCGAAATGTGCGTGACTTTGTATATGCGCATCCTAACATTGCCGGTGCACAAAGCTTTCACAACTCAGGTGGCATGATGCTGCGTGGCCCGGGTGCAGAAGAAGATGCCGGTACCTATAATGCCGATGATGTGCGTATCTATGATGCGATTGGTAAGAAAGGTGAGCAACTGGTACCGGGTTACCGATACCTGGTAGTTTACAAAGACATGTACACGGTATGGGGTGGTGAACTGGACTGGTTCTATGGCAGCCGTGGTGTTTATACCTTCTCCAATGAGTTGTTCAATTCGTACCAGTACTTTCATAAAAAGGGAGATGAAGACGGCTTCGGACAAGGTGAAGCATTTGAGTTTGATAAATCGTTATTGTTTGGCGATGCAGTTGTTCCCTTCAAGGAATTCAATCATCCGCAGTATGGAAAGATCGAAATAGGAGGAGTGAAGAAAAACTTCACCCGTGCTGATCCTGGCTTCCTGTTGGAGAGTGATGCGCACCGTAACATGTCGTTCTGTATTTACCATGCTTACAATATGCCGAAGCTGGTAATTGAAGAGATTACAGAGAAAAGTCTGGGTGGTGGATTGACGGAAGTAACGGCCGTGATCACCAATAAGCGTATGATGCCGACACACGCCAGCCAGGATTTGAAATACAAGATCGAACGCCCGGATTATATCAGCATCGAAGGAGCGAAGGTCGTAGCAGGAGTGATCGTAGATAACCGCGACCTTAACCTGACCCGCGAGCAAAAGAACAATCCATCCAAACTGGAAGTGGATAACATTCCCGGCCTGGGTGCCGTTACCGTTCGCTGGATTATTTCCGGTGGAAAGTACAGCATTAAAGTAGATAGCCGTAAGGGCGGGGTGGTGACGAAGCAGAAATAACGCGCTGCTGAAAACCACGAATTACAAATCAATTGACGAAATAAGAATGACGAAGTACAAATAGTTACTTCGTCATTCTTATTTGATTTCATATTGGATCGTGAAACGATAAGGGCTTCATGCAGAGCCGAAAAGATTAACCAGCTCTTACCTTTTACAGATTACTTCAACCGCTCTAGCTTGCCTTTTCGCTTCACGATGTTCTTATAATCCCATTGTATTTTTTTGGACTTGGCCAGCCAGCGCTTCAGATCTTTGGTGTTGATTTCTGATACGTGTTTATAAAAAGCAGAAGCATCTTTAAATTTTTCACCCACTACGTTTAAGCCTTCCTCATCAAAGTCTGCACCGCTCCAGAACATGAGGCGCATTCCTTTTTTCTGTTTGCTGTAGCCTACAATCGGATTACTATCTAAAAACCACACCGGGTGTGCATGCCAGATTTTGCTTTCGGCTTTGGTAAGCTCTTGGTCAATAATGCCGGCCAGCAAATCGCAGATCTCACCGTCTGCTGCCGTTTGTTTGTTGTTATAGGATTGGATGTCGGGGTGCATTTTGTTGCGAAAATTTATTTTGTCCTACAATTCTATCCCCATCTCAAAAAAAGAATTAGCTATTTCAAGCGCAAGACTATCTTCTCCATCCTTGACATCTTTATAGACTTCAATCCAGGCTTTTCCAGAGATTAATCTTCGATTAAAGTTTATGTAGTTATCTTTAAATGTGTCTTTTCGATCAATAGATGCCTTTCGAATTACTTCATCAAGTAATTCTTTCTCATTTAAGAAAACATATAAATGAATTGTGCTTCGTAGATCAAAACATGGTTGCCAGATGTAACTGTTTATTCTTTCTATCTTTTTAAACTCATCAAAAAAATGGAATACATCCTTTTCTACTGTTTGTTTAATTAGCTTTAATTTTTCACTGTAAGATTCACTAGTTATTCCCAAGTCGTAGCTAATCCATGGGGGGCCTGCCTTAAATAAATTAGCAATCGCAGCTCCACCAATATAGCCGCTGTCTTGATTGATTTTTTCTTTTTTATATTTCCTTAGCCTTTCATGACTTATCGAGGCTCTTACATCCAGATAGTTTACTTCCTCAATTCGATTAGCGCTAATTGCGCTGCTGAAATTCAGAGATAGTTTAAAATCTTCATCTTTTTTGTAAATACTATTCTTTGTGCACTTATAGCCTTTATCTCTTAGAGAGGTTTCTTCAAATATTTGCCTTATTGCTTTTTCTCGAACTTCTTTTTTATCCATTGACTTCGAAATATTTGAAGTTAAATTATAAATTTGGCTCCCAGCGTGCTATTGCAAGTGGCTTTTATTGGTGGTTGGTCTATTCAAATCTACTTCCTGTTGATACAGGTAATAGTTTCAAATGAAAGTACTTTACTTCCAACTATTTTCATATTACTTCAACTTATACAACTCACTTGCAGCAAGCAGATACGCACCCGATCCATATTCCTGAAAATTATCAATCGTCACTTTATCAGGTGATGCCCCAATCGGTTGTACCCATTG
>JAHEZH010000104.1 GCA_023251155.1 Flammeovirgaceae bacterium
AATGAAAAATTTGCCGGAAAAATCGATGCAGTTGCCGATGCGGTAGATAATGTCACCCGCATGGTGAAGTTGCGTATCCGCCTGCAAAATCCGGGACATCAGTTCAAAGCAGGAATGTTCGCGCAGGTCTCTTTTGGTGTGAAGGAGGGGGAGAATATAAGTGTGAGCAAAACATCGCTCATCACCGTGCAGGGAAACACCTATGTGTTTGTAAAAACCGGTGCCCGCGAGTTTGTGCGAAGAACCATCACCACCGGTATGCAAATCGGTGATCGCATTATTGTATTCAGTGGCCTGGCCCCCGGAGAAGAGATCGCCTCGCAGGGGCTGATGCAATTGAAAGGTTTATCGTTTGGATATTAAAACCCGACAGCCATGCTTCAAGCCCAGATTTACATTGATAAAGACGAACTGATCGGTTCGCAGCTCTTGTACGAATACATTTTTGATTTCCTCATTCATCATCAGATAAAAGGTGCTACTGCTTTTCAGGGCGTCATCGGGTATGGATCAGGCAAGCTGCTGATGCGCCCCGGTGCCTTGTTCAGTTTCGATGAAACTCCGATGATCATCACATTCACCGATGAAGATGAAAAAGTGAAAGAGGTGTTGGTGGCATTGAGAAAAGTGTTTAAAGGAGGGTTGGTGGTGACATTGCCCGTTCAGACCTGGTAAATCCATGATCAAGAAACTATTAATTTTTTCGTTGCAGAACCGGTGGACGGTGGTGGCCATCAGTATTGGCTTAATGGCCATCGGTTACTGGAGTTTTACTCAGCTGAAGATCGAAGCCTATCCGGACATTGCGGATACCAATGTGATCATTGTGGCGCAGTACCCTGGCCGTGCCGCAGAAGAAGTAGAGCAGCAGGTCACCATTCCTATTGAACGCGCGCTTCAGAATACACCCAACGTACTGGATCGAAGAAGCCGTACTATTTTCGGATTGGGTGTCGTGCAGCTTACCTTCCGTGATGGTACAGACGATTACTTTGCACGTCAGCAAATCAACGAACGTCTCTCTGCGGCCCAGCTTCCGGATGGTGTGGTACCTGAGCTGGCACCCATGTCTACTGCAGTAGGGGAAATTTTCCGCTATGTGGTAGAAGCGCCTTCTACATTTACACCTACGGAGTTGCGCGACTTGCAGGATTGGGTGATCAAACCGTACCTGTTGCAAACACCGGGCATCGCCGATATTACTACGTTTGGCGGCCCGCTGAAACAATTTCATATTCTCACTTCACCGGATAAGCTGCGCAAGTACAATCTCTCACTGGCCGATGTGGAAGATGCGGTAAATGAAAACAACCAGAACGCAGGGGGGAATATCCTGGAGCGCGGAAGCCAGGGCTTTGCTGTACGCGGGCTGGGAGCCATCAAGTCGGCAAAAGACATTGAGTCCATTGTATTAAAATCAGAAAAAGGTGTAGCAGTATTTCTTCGCGATGTAGCCAGTGTGGAGGTGGCACCACCCCCGCCCAGCGGAGTACTCGGATATACGGTGACTGAAGAAGGGGTAAATGTGAATAGCGGAGTGGAGGGAATTATCCTTTTGCGCAGGCATGAAAACCCGACAGAAGTACTGGCCGCCCTGAAACAGAATATTGCTGATCTGCAGGAACATGAATTGCCGGAAGGAGTGAAGATCAGGACCCTGTACGACCGCAGCTTTCTGATCAACCATTCGCTGGAAACAGTAGCCCATACCTTGTTTGAAGGGGTGAGCATTGTGATCATCATCCTTATCTTTTTCCTGGGAAGTGTACGCAGTGCGCTGGTCGTGGCACTCACTATTCCTTTTGCGTTATTATTTGCCTTCATCCTCATGCAGATCGCAGGCATACCGGCCAACTTACTCTCACTGGGCGCTATTGACTTTGGTATCATCGTCGATGGGGCATGTGTCATGGCGGAGCACCTGGTCCGTAAATACCGGACGGCTACGTTAGAGGAGCGACAGGAAGGTATTATCAAAATTACGCTGTCGTCAGCACAGGAGGTAGGTCGCGAGATTTTCTTCTCGGTTACGATCATCATCCTTGCTTATATGCCCATCTTGCTGATGACACGCGTGGAGGGAAAATTGTTTTCACCTATGGCCTTAACGCTGGCCTTTGCCGTGGTGGGCTCCATGGTGGCCGCGCTGACTATGATTCCGGTGCTGATCTCTTTCGCGTATAACAAAACACTGGCAGACCCGACCAAAAAGATCAAGGAACATAATAACCGTGTGCTTGAGTTTTTTGAACGGGTGTATGACAAGACGCTTTCCAGGATCATGCGCTATCCGAAACAGATCGTGATCGGAGGTTTCACCATCGTGACCATATTGGTATTGTTCGGACTGGGTTTAGGTTCGGAGTTTCTTCCAGAGCTGGATGAGGGATCTATTTTCCTCCGCGGAAATTTCGCCGCCGGTATTACCATACAGGAGAACGCGAGGTATGCTCCCCGGATTCGCGAGGTCATTGCCAAATATCCGCCGATCGCATTCGTGATCACCCAAACCGGTCGCAACGATGATGGTACCGATCCATTCCCTTCCAACCGGAATGAGATACTGGTGGGATTGAAAGACTACAAGCTGTGGAGTGACACCATTCGTAAAAAGGAACTGATCTCGCGCATACGGGTGGACCTGGAAAAAGCATTGCCAAGTGTACGTTTCTCCAGCGGCCAGCCGATCATTGACCAGGTAATGGAAATCGTGACCGGAAGTGCAGCCGATCTGGCCGTATCGATTGTTGGTGACGATCTGATCATGATGCGGCACAAGGCGGATAGCATTGCGGCCATTGTTACCGCCATGAAAGGAAGTGAGTCGGTCAACATTGAGCAGGAGGGACCACAGGAACAACTGGCCATACGCGTCAACCGGCAGAATGCTTCACGCTTTGGCATCAATGTGCACCGCATTCAAAATATGATTGAAGCCGCTATCGGTGGTAAAAATGTGTCGGTATTGTACGATGGTTCGAAGCGATACGATATTGTTATCCGTTACCTGCCTACCTATCGCAATAATATCGATGTGATCAAAAATCTGCAGGTGCCTTCGGTTACTGGAGCACTCATTCCCATGAGCCAGCTGGCGGATATCACTTACGTGGAAGGACAAACGAACATCTACCGTTTTAACAATAAGCGGATGGTCACCATACGCACCAACATTCGCGGACGCGACCAGGTAGGCTTCGTGAAAGAGTTACAGGATCGGTTAGCCAAAGAAATAAAGATACCGAAAGGGTATGCGCTCGTCTACGGTGGGCAGTACGAAAACCTGGAACGGGCAGGAGGTCAGCTGATGTTGACTATTCCACTCACCATTGTGATGGTGTTTCTCTTCCTGTTCATGTTGTTTAAAAACCTGAGCCATACACTGGTGACCATGAGTTGCATCTTGTTCGCCCTGGCGGGAGGTATTATGGCTTTACACCTTCGCGGGTATTACTTTAATGTGTCGGGTGGTGTGGGGTTTGTGAGCATCTTCGGTATATCGGTGATGTCGGGTGTGCTGTTGGTATCAGCCCTCAATCGTAAGGTATACCTGGCCCCGGAAGGAAACTTTACAGACATCATTCATGAAGGAAGTAAAGAGCAATTACGGGCGTTGCTGTCGATTTTGATTGTGGCTATTGTCGGGTTGATCCCTGCGGCCATCTCCAGTGGTATCGGTTCGGATGTGCAGCGTCCATTGGCTACCGTAATCATTGGTGGGCTTACCAGTACCTTGATCTTTGCTCCGGTATTAATACCGCCTCTCTACTGGTGGACACAAAAGAAAAACAGGGAGCCAAATTCGCTGGCGAAGTAGTTTGTATCATTTTTTATTTTTGTAGTGAAATTAAACCGCTTATAAGAAAATAGCGGTGTTTGGGTTACTTTTATCTTTCATTTGATATCACTTTATCGGATGAGGTTGACTCTTATCGATTTACTGGTTAGTCAGTATAATGAAAATAGTCCATCTGCTTTACACGATTAAGTTTGCCTAAATTTTAAGCTATGAAGAAGTTGAGTGTTATTGCCTGTCTGTTGGTTTCATTTTTTACTTATGCACAAACTCCGGTGCAGGCTCCTGCTGCTACTCCGGTTCAGCCTGCTCCAACTGAGACAGCAAAGCTTACTCTTGATCAGCGTTTTGCTTTGATGAAGTCAAGAGCACAGTCCTACAATGATTTTAAAGTCGTAAAAGAACTGGTGTTGGATGGCGTTTGGAAGATCACCAAAGACTCGATCACCAAGATTAAAACCGACCTGATGGCGGCCCATGTTAAAATCAATCAACTGGAGAATGATGTCAAGGTGGCCAAAGACAACTTTAATCAAAAAGAAGCTTCTGTAGCCGATATCACTTTTGACAGTACACACATCACGATGCTGGGTATATCCTTTACGAAAAGTGCATTTATAGGAATTGTAACAGGTATAGTGGTCGCACTGGTCATCGGGTTGCTTGCGGTATGGGGGACATTAAAATACACCAGCACCAACCTGAAAGAAAAGACAGCGGTTGTGGATATGATCAGCAATGAGTTTGATGAATACAAGCGCAAAGCCCTGGATAAAGAATCCAAGATCCTGCGCCAGCTACAGGACGAACGCAATAAATACCACGCCACGCCAAGATAAGTAAGCCGGGCGCGGTTAAAAATTCTCATTAGCCACGAATTCGCGAAGCAGTCCTTCGTGATTTCGTGGCTTACTTTTTTTAAAAGACATCGGATGGTCTTCCTTCCATCGCAGGGTTCATCTCCAACTTTTTTTCCCGAACTTGTAACCATTGCCGGTTACTGAAGTTAACCTGTCTGAAAATCCGGAATTTGGAAACACTTGCTGATAACTCACTGATGATCAAGGTACGCGATGGCGACCTGGACAAGCTGGGCCTCCTCTTTGAGCGCTATAAGAAACCGCTATATGGCTTCTTCTATGGAATGAACCGCGATCAGGACCTGAGTGAAGACCTGGTGCAGAACACGTTTTTCCGGATTATGAAGTACCGCCATTTATTCCGCGGAGATGGCGACTTCAAAACCTGGATGTTTCACATCGCGCGCAATGTGAGGCACGATCACTTCCGCAAGGATAAGCTGAAAGCAAAAGACGATGTAGACAAATGGCAGGATCGCCTGGGTCACGATGAGAATCGGTCAACCGAAATGCAACAGGATGAAGAGGAGCAGATGCTTTCCATGGCCATGGACAGGCTGCCGGCCGACAAGCGCGAGATTCTTTTGCTGAGCAAATACCAGGATAAAAAGTATAAGGAGATCGGAGAGATCATGGGCTGCAGCGAGGGAGCAGTGAAAGTGAAAGTGTTCAGAGCGCTGCAGGAGCTGAAAGTCGTATTTCAACAGTTGGAGAAGAGAATGTAGTAAAGATGCCCGATAGGGAATACAGGCAGAAATGAGTTCCGTATCCGGTATCATCAAAAAAAACAGAACGTATGGAAAAGTGGGAGATTGAAAAATTGATAGCCAGATTCAACGAAGGTGTTGCTGATCCTTCAGAAGTAAAGTTGCTGGAACAATGGATGGAAGAGGGAGCTGTGGAGCCGACCCAACTTCGTGAGCTGGACCAAATGCATGACCGGCTTTTGAAGAGCGCAGAGGCACTCCCTTCCTTACGCCTGGACGACTCTTTTTATTCCATGCTTGCGCAGGAGAAAAAGGAGACGGCAAAGAGCCGCTTTCGCTTTCAGTGGCCGGATTGGAATATGTTGTTTACCCGATTGGCATTTGCAGTGGTATTGATCGCAGCTGGGTTTGCCGGTGGTTATTTTCTGCAACGTCCTGCCGGTGGGGACACCCCGGATGTAAAACGACTGACGCAGGAAGTAAGCGATCTGAAAGAAATGATGATGCTCTCCCTTCTTGAAAAGGAATCGGCCACCGAGCGGCTGCGTGCGGTAAGTCTCACCAATGATATGCCCGAAGTAAGTGCGAAGGTAACCAATGCCCTTTTTGAAACACTGAACAATGATGAAAACGTGAACGTACGCCTGGCTGCGCTGGAAGCATTGAAGCCTTATGTGCAGGACGGTAACGTGCGCAAGATGCTGGTACGGTCCATCGGTAAACAGGATTCTCCGCTGGTACAGGTTGAGCTGGCTACGCTGATGGTCGAGCTTCAGGAGAAGAAATCAGTAAAAGAACTGAGGAAGTTACTGGAGAACGAAAGCACCCCATCGGAAATAAAAACCAAAATAAAGGAAAGTATTCAGGTATTGATTTAAAAACAACGCTTCTGTTGCACGGCACTGCAGGCATGCGCGATAGAAGAGAAAAACAAAAAAAACGAAAACAATGAAAACGAAACTATATGTCATGCTGATGGTTATTTTCTCCATCGCTGCCTGCGCCCAGACCTTTAATGAGAAGATCACGAAACAACTGACCTTCGAAAAGAAAGCCGCCAACAATACGCTGATGGTATTCAATATCAATGGTGATGTGAATGTGGAAGGGTACGATGGTGATAAGATCCTGGTGGAAGTGGATAAGACGATCAGCGCAAAAACACAGGCCCGTCTGGATAAAGGTAAAACGGAAATACAGCTGGGGGTAATGGATCGTGCGGATACCCTTCTGATTTATGTACAAGGGGTGTGTAATGAATTTGGCAAGATCAGAAGAAAGGGGGAGAGACGAAGCAAATGGAACAATTACGGATACAACTGGAACGATTGTAACGGTGGTAACTGTGATAAAGACAGGGGGTACGACTATGAGATGAATTTCACCATCAAGGTGCCGCGTTCCATTGCGGTATTGACCTCTACCGTTAACAACGGAGATATCAAGGTGAACAACATGAATGGCTACCTGCTGGCGGATAATATCAATGGAGGCATTCAGCTCAAAAATATTTCGGGAGCCACCAATGCGTCTACCATCAATGGCGATGTTGATCTGGAGTATGTGAGCAATCCTCCGGGCGATTCACGCTACTATACACTGAATGGCGACATCAATGCCAATTTCAGGAAAGGTCTTTCCGCCACCCTGGCATTTGAAAGTTTCAATGGAGAGTTTTTTACCAACCTGAACAGAATTGAAACCCTGCCGGTGACTGTAGAGAAGAAAGCCAGTGGAGACGGAATCAAATACAAAGTAGGTGGCAATCGCTACAAAGTAGGCAATGGCGGAGTACTGCTCGATTTCGAGACCTTCAATGGAAATGTGTACCTCAAAGAAAATTAACGGATTGGCTTAAGGCCAGAAGCGTAAACAGAGTTTAAAAACGAATGACATGAAAAAGAATAGAGTGAATACCGGATTAATCGCCCTGGTGCTGGTCATGATGAGTTGGTCAGCGTGGTCGCAGAACAGCAATGGTAATGAATTTGTAATCCCCCTGAGTGATCCGAATAAACGCGTGAAGCTGAAAGCACACCTCAACTCCGGTTCCATTTCAATCAAAGGAAGCGCCCGTAAAGACATACTGGTGAAGTACACGGATGGGGAAGAGCAAAAAGGTAAAAACCAAAGTAAAGATGGTCTGCGCAGAGTAGGAGGAGGAGGACTGGAACTGGAAGCCAGTGAGAATGAAAATTCGGTAAAGATCAGCTCCAACTCCGGTAATACCGAGATTGATCTGGAGATCGAAGTGCCTTTCGGAACCGATTTGTATGCGGATACATTCAATGATGGTGAACTGGTAGTGAGTAACGTGCAGGGAGCGATTGAATTGAAAAATTACAACGGAGAAATCATGGCGTTAAATATATCCGGTTCCGTTATCGCCACTACGTATAATGGCGACATTAAAATGACATTTGATAAGGTAACGGATGGAGTGCCGATGTCGTACCTCACGTATAATGGCAATGTAGACCTTACCTTGCCTGCCAGTACAAAGGCTTCATTGAAAATGAAGACGCAACAAGGGGAGATCTATACCGGCTTTGAAATGAACATCACCTCCAGTGGAATGGTACAGAACAAGGATAACAAATCCGGTACCTTCAAAGTGTCGATTGACGAATGGAAGAGAGGCGATATCAATGGCGGTGGCCCGGAGTTTACTTTGAAAACAAACAATGGGGATCTCTATATCCGTAAGAAATAGCAACCGGTAAAAAGGATTGATACAGAAAACCCTCCACCCCGAGGGTTTTCTTTTTTATTTTAGGGGCATGCAGCAGAAAGAACCTACCCGCCTTCAGTCACTGGATTTCCTTCGTGGTTTTATTATGGTGTTACTGGCGCTGGAGAGTGCCCGGTTATTCGATCACCTGTTTGCGCTGAGCGAAGGACATGCTATCCAGGCTTTCTTTCTTCAGTTCTTTCATCATCCCTGGCATGGGCTTCGGTTTTGGGATCTGATTCAGCCTTGCTTTATGTTCATTGCCGGAACGGCTCTGGCATTCTCGCTACATAAGCAACAGCAACTGTGCGTGAGCTGGAGTACCTCTTTTCGTAAAGCATTGAAGCGCAGCGCATGGCTCTTCTTCTGGGGGGTGCTGGATTATGCCGTGCGGCCAGGTGGGTTGTCATTTGAACTGTGGGATGTATTGACACAGCTTTCCTTCACTACACTGGTGGCATTTCTGATTTTCAGATGGTCCATTGCGTCACAATTGGCGATCAGCATAGGACTTTTACTTTTAACGGAAATACTTTACCGGTTTACCCATGTTACCGGTTTCGATCAACCCTTCACCGATCAGCATAACTTTGGTAACTACGTGGATGTCGTGCTGATGAATAAAATCAACAGCGGAGGCTGGGTGGCTATAAACTGTCTCCCCACGGCAGCCCATACCATCTGGGGCGCGGTAGCAGGTAAGCTATTGCTTTCTGATCAATCCGGAACGTATAAAGTGATCCGTATCGTGATTGCCGGAGTCATTGCCTTACTGCTTGGTTATGTATTGGATTGGACCATCACACCGATCATCAAACGTATTGCGACAAGCTCTTTTACACTGGTATCGGGCGGGTGGTGCCTGTGTGGCCTCGCACTTTGTTATTGGTGGATAGATGTAAAAGGTCATCAGCGGTACCTTACCTTTTTTACTATTGTAGGTATGAACTCCATTTTCATTTACCTGTTTTTTGAGATCATTGGTGCACGGTGGTTCAATGGTTATGTAGCTGCGATCACCAACGGACTGATGGAAACAGCCGCACTCCCCGCAGGGATAATGATGATCACGACTTCACTCTGCCTCTTCGCTCTGGAGTGGGGCATGTGTTATTTTCTCTACACAAAAAAGATATTCTTCCGGCTGTAGTCTGGTTTTTTACTGTGAACTCATTCTTTACACTTTTAATGCACCAACCACCTTCGTCAAGATTGACTAAATTTGAAGCTGAAAACCAAATGAATCTACCTGTGATCAACTATTCAATCCTACTGTTCTGCCTCTTTTCAGGTATAATGAGTTTTGCTCAGATAAATGGTGAAATTAAGGTCAGTGGAAAAATTAAAGAAGTCGCTTCGGGCAAACCGGTGAAGGCAAAGATTACCTATATCAGCGTACCTACGGGAAGCATGAAGGGTACATTCAATGATAGTACTTTTTCTTTTTCGGTATTCGGCTCCTCCAAGTATCAGCTCACGGCTATAGCCGATAATTATATCCCCAGAACTATATTGGTCGATCCGAAGTCGTTTGAAGGTAAGGATAAAATTATCCGCGATATTGTTCTCACCCCCAAAGGTCAGACCATTCGCTTTGAGCATTTGCTGTTTGAGCAACGCAAATCCGAAATCGATCCGCAGTCGTATGAAGAGCTGGATGAGTTTGTTGCATTGCTGAAAGAAAATCCGAAGATGATCGTGCAGCTGGAAGGACATACGGACAGTAACGGCAGTGCCAAGGCGAACATGGAGCTTTCGCAGGATCGTGTGGATGCAGTGAAAAAATACATGACCAGTAAGGGAGTGGATAAAAGCCAGGTAAAGACAAAAGCATTTGGCGGAACCAAACCAGCTACGAAAGAGAAGACCCCTGAAGCACGTAATTACAACCGGAGAGTGGAGATGAGGGTGTTGTCAGAAAACTAGACTACCATTCACCGTAGCCTGTTGACGTATCATGATATGCTGAAAATTGCCTGGTCAGAATCGTATGTCTTGTCCCTGCCTCCCGGTCATCGCTTCCCGATGAGCAAGTATGAGGTGTTGCCGGAACAGTTGCTCCATGAAGGTACGATTAGTGAGTCGAATCTATTCCGGCCTCAGCCGGTGGAAGTATCCTGGATTCTGAATACGCATACCGCATCCTATTGGGAAAGACTGAACAGCCTTTCACTCACGCCCAAAGAAATAAGACGAACCGGTTTTTCGCTTACGCGCGAATTGGTTGATCGTGAGGTGATCATTGCCAATGGCACGATACAATGCACGCAGTTCGCACTGCACTATGGCATCGCCATGAATATCGCAGGAGGTACACACCATGCCTTTACCAACAGGGGGGAGGGATTCTGTTTGCTTAACGATATAGCGATGGCTGCTCATTATTTATTGCATCAGCGGCAGGTAAACAAAATTCTGGTAGTTGACCTGGATGTGCATCAGGGAAATGGAACCGCGGAAATTTTTCAAAACGATGCGCGCGTATTTACGTTCAGCATGCATGGCGCCAACAATTATCCCATGGTCAAAGAACACTCTGATCTGGACATTGGATTGCCCGATCATACCAACGACTCTTTCTACCTCAGCACGGTGGAGGTAAACCTGAAAAATCTGCTCGAGCAGGTGCAGCCTGAGTTTATTTTCTATCAATCCGGTGTGGATATATTGGCTACCGATAAATTGGGGCGGCTAAGTGTCACGCGCGAAGGATGCAAGCAGCGCGATCGGTTGGTATTGCAGCTGGCCAGACAAAACAAGATTCCTGTTGTTGTCAGTATGGGCGGTGGTTATTCTCCTGACTTCCGGGATATCATTGAAGCGCATGCCAACACCTACCGGATGGCGCAGCAGATTTTCTTTTGAGATAACTCCACCATATAAATACGGTCGTTTTTGTTAATGGCAAACCATTCAAAGAATTAAACTGTCTTTATCTCTTCCTGATTCTATTTTTGCAGGCTTATCTACTATTTTGTGCCTCGTAATGAATGTAAGCAGCATGGTCTTATTCTTTAGGTCGATATCAATGGTAAAATGAATCAATCCGATCGTTTGAATAAGGAAGATATTGCCCGTTTGACAAAACAGCTGGAGGACAAAAGCGCTCGCCTGGCAGAGCGGGAGCAGGAACTGGCCGATGTGGCCGAGGAATTGTCTTCGCAGAAAGAGGAACTTACCGCGGCCATTGAAGAGGTAGTGGAAAAGAATAAATCGTTACTGGATACGCTTCATCAGTTAAGGGAACGCAGCTTTGAACTGGATCAGATTCTGTACCGTACCTCACATGATCTTCGTTCACCTTTATCGTCCATCAAGGGCATTCTCACCCTGCTTAAGCTGGAGCCACAATCCGATATTATCCGCGATTATGGCCGCCACATTGAAGATAAGGCGATACAAATGGATAACCTGCTTCGGTCATTGGCCTCGCTCTCCAAATCGATTCTGGAAGAACCTGTGCGGGAATGGATTGATCTCAATAAAATCATATGGCAGGTGATTGGCGAATACCGTCATCTTCCCTGCTGGGATTACGTCGATGTCAGTGTTGACCTGCACACGCAGAAGATAAATACCGATCCTGCGCTGATGATCATTATTTTTCAATCGCTTTTTTCCAATGCGTTTACCTTCAGGCCACCATTAAAGAAAGGAAAATTGATGATCCGTACGTATCAAAAGGAGAATAACTGGGTCATTGATGTAGCGGATGACGGTGAAGGGATAGCGGCAGAAGTGCAGCCCTATATTTTTGATATGTTTTACCGTGGCTCAGAAAAATCGTTGGGTAACGGGCTGGGGCTGTACGTAGCCCGAAAGGCCGCAGGGCGACTGAATGGTACGATTACTTTTCATCTTTCTCCGGAGCAAACCTGCTTTACGGTAATCCTTCCGTTAATCGGTTAACCCAGTGAAGGAGCTGTATTTAGTTTCATTTCCAGTGCTTTGATGTACTCCAGGTTATCTTCCATCATCAGCCGCTGCGACAGTATTAATTCTTTCAGGTAACTGATTTCACCTTCCAGGTGCACAATGCGGGATTGATAGTGACCTGCTGCTGATGCAATTTGCTGCTCAAACTGGTGCTTCATCCGATCCAGATCAAAGGAATTATCTTCCCTGATCTTGTCTAATTCGGTTTGATGAGACGAAGTGATTTTACGCACTTCGTCCTCCAGCTGTCTGATCAGCGATTCAATTTTTTCCTGAATGGATAGTGCCTGCACCGGGTTGATGGTTACTTTTTGAAAAACTTGACCAATAGATTCTGCACTTTGGCTCCGTCTGCTTCCTTGCCGTTAATAATTTTAGTAAAAACATCCTTGTCATCGGCTGTAATATCGGTCACAAAATCGATATCCTCCGATGTGATTTTCCGGTTGCCCATGTGCCAGCTCGGGAAAATACGGTCGGTAATAGGGCTATACGAAATCATCACTGTTTTTTCATGACGCTGATCTTTTTTTATCTTATCGTAAAGCGACATCAGCTCAATGGCTTCGCCTTCCACGTACTGGATAAACTGATTTTCAGAATAAAGGAGCACCCCTGTAATGTTCAGCGGAGGATTATTCTTCTTGCAGGAAGCTAAAATTTTTTCAATCTCTGGTTCTGTGCAACTGTTTTTTCTGACGCTTACGTAAGCAAGGTGGGCGAGCATATCGGGTAGATCGTTTAAATTTTAGTAACGTAAGGGATTAGAGAGCAACGGCTTGTTCCACCGATTCAGCATACAGGATTTCCATTTTATGAAACCGCCCGTTGGGAAACGCTTCGTTTATTTTATTGCGACCGATTTTTACGCTCTGGCGAAAAACTTCATCGGAAGGCAGAATTTTTACGTGACGGGTCAGCCCCAGGTCAAATAGCTGTTCTTTCCATTCCACAAAGTACCATTCCATGGAGGGCTGGTGGAAAACCGTCAGCTGTCGTTTGTCAAAAATCAGCTTACGAATACCATGTTCTTTTACCCAACTGGTGATTTCATTGAAAATAGTTTTAAACTGGTCAATGGGGATATACGTGGCGGTAGCCGTTACCAATAAAGTGGGTTCATTACTCCGGATAAGGGTAATAGAAGCGTGTCTGAAGTCTTTTTTCTTTTCTAAATAATCCTGCAACATCTCATCATTCAAGTTATATGACTGTTTAAACACGCAGAGGTGAAAGATGTTTTGATAAATTTTTCTTTTTCTTGCCGGATGCTCATAACCATGTTATCTCAAAACGCTTTTTATGCTGTAAAAGAAGGCCTGTACCGTGGTTCCCGGATAAGAAATCAACTACGATGTATTTTTTATATAGAAGCAACAGGGGGATATGACCGCGATGCTTGCCGGGGAATTATTTCCGTGATGAGAATAGCAATGATGGAATGCTTAGCAAGACGAACCGGGATTTCAACGTGGAATGAGTCAACCGGAAGAGCGTACCCGGATTATGGCTTCAGCTTGAACTTTCTGAACTCCAGCACAATCGGATTGCTTTCTATAATGTCCTTCAATACAAACAAAAGCATTTTATTAAAAGTAGGATGATCCGCGGGGCGGTTAAGTTTTTTATTCATCAACGGGTTAAGTACCGCCTGACCATATTCCAGGACGAAACGCTCATAAGGTACTTTCTCACCCGAGGCCACGTAGGCATCAATCATTTCATCAATTGTATTTGTTGCAAGGCCTACTTTTTCCAACTGCGGACGCAATAACTCTACGTGCTCTGGCAGAAATACCAGTTGAACATTCACATCAATACCCTGTACCCGGATTGGCTTCGACATAGGATGCAAAGATATTATTCATCTACGTATATCCCGTCTTGGATGAAGTATATAAATAGTAATGGTGCAGCGTATTTTTCTGACTATATTTCTTGCTGTAATCTGATCTCATGAAAAAAGTACAAGAGAAAGCAACTGATTCTAAAACCCTTTGGTCGGTCATCACCGCTTCTTCCGTAGGCACACTCATTGAGTGGTACGATTTCTATATTTTCGGAAGTCTTGCTGTCATTCTTTCCGAGCAATTCTTTCCCAAAACGAATCCCACGGCTGCTTTTCTCTCCACGCTGGCCACCTTTGCAGCAGGTTTCATTGTTCGTCCTTTTGGTGCCCTGGTATTTGGCCGGCTTGGAGATATTGTAGGAAGGAAATATACCTTCCTGGTCACGCTGGTGTTGATGGGAGGCTCTACGTTTGCAATCGGTTTGATACCCAACTATGAACGCATTGGTATAGCCGCTCCGTTGCTGGTTTTGTTTCTTCGTCTGGTACAAGGCCTTGCCCTGGGTGGCGAATATGGCGGAGCGGCCACGTATGTAGCCGAGCATGCCCCGGATCATCAAAGAGGATTCTATACCAGCTTTATCCAAACTACCGCCACACTCGGGCTGTTCGTTTCACTGGGCGTGATCCTCAGCGTGAGGCAATCCATCGGCGTAGATCAGTTTTCGGAATGGGGATGGCGAATTCCTTTCCTGCTTTCGGCCATCCTGGTAGGGGTATCTATCTTCATCCGGCTGCGCATGAATGAATCTCCGTTGTTTGCCAAGCTGAAAGCAGAAGGAAAGACATCGGTGAATCCGCTCAAAGAAAGTTTTGGCAAGAAAGAAAATCTGAAAATGGTATTGCTCGCCTTGTTTGGCGCTACCGCAGGGCAGGGTGTAGTATGGTACACAGGCCAGTTTTATGTGCTTTCTTTTTTGCAGAAGACCTGCAGTATTGAATTTGTTCAGTCCAGTACGATCGTTGCCATCGCATTAATGGCCGCGACTCCCTTCTTTATTGTTTTCGGTGCATGGTCTGACAAAATCGGGCGCAAGTACATCATGATGGCCGGGCTCCTGTTAGCAGTCGTTTTATATCGCCCGCTATATAAACAGATTTACGCGCTGGCCGATATATCCACCAAAACAGAAGTGGAGAGTTTGAAAAGTGTTTCACGCGCCACTTATTTTTCAGAAGAACGGGATACCGTCCGCGCCATTACGCTATCGCATGTTTATACCGATAAGACGGTGGTGAAGGACATCACCAAAGAAATTTCCGGCAAGGAAGGAACGTCTACCCAGGAAACGAAGAAGGAAGTGATACTGAATAACACCACCAGCTGGTGGATAGGTGCATTGGTGTTTATACAAGTACTGCTGGTAACCATGGTGTACGGACCGATTGCCGCTTTCCTTGTTGAATTGTTCCCGACCAAGATCCGCTACACCTCAATGTCATTGCCCTATCATATTGGTAATGGAATTTTTGGAGGACTCACACCGTTTATTGCCACCTACCTTTATGAGTCCAGCAAGACAAATGCAAACCCGGGTGGCGACCCTTTTGCCGGATTGTGGTATCCGATTATCGTAGCCGGAGTGTGCTTTGTCATCGGCATGATCTTCTTATCAAACAAGAATAAAATAATGGAATCTTAAATCAAATTTCCGGTTCCGGTAACCGGAAAACGGTAACTGTTTTTTACATGCCTTTCACTCCTTCACATGCCGCCATTGTTCTTCCTTTTATACGGTCAGGGTATTTTTCAGCCACTGCGTTGATCATTGGAAGCATGGCGCCTGACTTTGAATATTTCTTTACGATGAATGACCAGGGAATTCATGGTCATACCTTGGCGGGCTTTTTTTATTTCGATATACCGGTCACCATTCTTGCCGCATTTGTCTTTCATTACTTTGTGAAGATCAACCTCATTGATAATCTTCCGTATTTCCTCCAGCGAAAGTTTGATGATTTAAAACAATTGGAGTTTTTATCTTATTTCAGAAAGCACTGGTTCCTCTTTAGCTGTTCTGCTTTACTGGGCACAGTGTCGCATATATTCTGGGATAGCTTTACACATCCGGATACGTGGGCCGTAAAAACGTTTTCGATTTACGAAACGATTATTCCTTTTCAGGGAGCCCGTTATCCCTTTTATTATTTCCTTCAGACGGTCAGCTCGTACGTGGGGCTTTTTATCCTGCTGGTTTTTCTTTTGATAAAGAAATCAGATGCCCATACGGTGTTGATAAAGCCTTCACTTTGGTATTGGATCGGACTATGCTCGATTACAGGCCTGTCGCTGTTCTTTCGTTTTTACTGGTCTTCCGATCCGTTTAACCTGGTGTTGGGATTGATTAGTTCGATATCCGGGCTCAGCATTGCCTTGATCATCATGGGATGGATACCTTTTGAAAAAACAACCGTGACCTCAACCCCGCACTGATGGCCAAGAAGTCGCAATGGGTAAAGATAGGTAAACGTAAGGTAGAGCTTTCTAACTTAGATAAGATCCTGTTTCCGGAAGACGGTATTCTCAAAGCAGAGGTCATTGAATATTACCTGAACATTGCGCCCACATTGCTTCATCACATCAAAGGCAGGGCACTTACGCTGATCCGTTTTCCGGATGGCATTCATGGTGAAATGTTTTATCAAAAGAACAGACCCGAATGGGCACCGGACTGGATTGAATTTGAAGAACTGGGCAAGGAGAAGAAAGATTACATCATCGCCACAGAGCCGGCCACATTAGTCTGGCTTTCCAATTTAGCTTCACTGGAATTGCATCAGCTTCATAGCCGCAGACCGCTGTTTGATTATCCGGATTACATGGTGTTTGATCTTGATCCCCCGGAAGGATATGATTTTAGGAAAGTGGTTCCGATAGCTTTGAAGCTGAAGGATCATATTGAAAATTTTGGTTATACCGCTTTCGCGAAAACTACCGGAGGTAAAGGTATTCACATCTGTTGTCCTATTGAAGCAAAGTGGGACTTTCATACGGTGTTTGAAGCAGCCCAATTAATAGCACAACCTTTTGTGGATGCTCATGCCGATACTACGCTGCATATTAAAAAAGAGGCGCGAAAAGGCAGAGTGCTGATTGATATCTACCGTATTCGTACCGGGCAAAGTATTGTTTCTCCTTACAGTATACGAGGTAGAGTAGGTGCCCCGGTATCCATGCCTTTGAAGTGGGAAGAGCTGGCTGCGTTAGAAAGTCCGTTGCAATACAATATCAAAACTGCGCTGGAAAAAGTAACGGCCGAAGGTGATGCCTGGGAAGGGATCGATGCGTATGCGGCAGAGCTGCATACACATCGTAAAGCAACACCATCAAAGACAAAGAAACTTCCGTTAAACAAAAAGCACAAGCAACCGGAGCAACTGGAGACCTATGTCAGGAAGCGTGACTTCGAAAAAACACCCGAACCCAAGGCGCATGCAATTGACGACAGCGGCACCAACTTCGTCGTGCATCGTCATCATGCTTCGCGTCTTCATTATGATTTGCGGCTGGAGAAAGACGGTGTGCTGAAATCGTGGGCAGTGCCCCGTGGGTTACCACCGCATCCGGGAGTAAAGCGACTGGCTGTGCAAACCGAAGATCACCCCATGGAATACTTGAAATTTGATGGCGTAATTCCCAAAGGACAATATGGTGCGGGGGAGATGTGGATTTACGCGTTAGGTAAATATCAAATCACCAAAGAGAAGAAAGATGGGTTCTACTTTCGGTTAAGCAGCAAGGAGATGAGTGGCGAATACCGCATGCACAACACGAAAGCAAAAGAATGGCTGCTGGAGCGGGTAGATGAACCGCAGGTGAATTTCTTAAAGCAAAATGTGGCACCCATGCTGGCAAGCACGGCAGACAAGCCACCTTCGGGTGATGAGTACGTGTTTGAATTAAAATGGGATGGCATACGGGCATTGATTTCATTGGAAGACGGCCAGGTGCGCATACGTACGCGTAATGATATTGATATCACTGCGCAGTTTCCGGAACTGCACCAGGTCGATAAATCGTTTCGTGCTACCTGCGGCTTGTTTGACGCGGAAATTGTTTGCCTTGATGATGCAGGTAAACCGGTATTCAAGAAAGTAATCAACCGCATGAATGCGACAGGTGAAACGGCTATCCAGAAGATGACGAAAAGCAATCCTGCCTATTGTTATGTGTTTGATTGCCTTTACCTTGATGGAAGACCGTTGATCAATGAGCCCTTGCTGAAACGTAAGGAATGGGTTAAAGATGCACTGAAAGAGGGAACGGCCTATCGTGTCAGTGAGATAGAAGAAGATGGTGAACTGCTGTTCAATGCCGCGAAAGAGTTTGGCCTGGAGGGCATTATGGCCAAGCGTAAAGACAGTAAATACATTCCGGGAAAGCGGAGTGATTTCTGGCAGAAAATTAAAGTACGTTCATCAACGGAATGTGTGCTTCTGGGATATACTCAGGGGAAAGGCGAGCGTGAAAGAACATTTGGTGCATTGCAGATTGCCGAGCGTGTCAATGGTGAACTGAATTACCGTGGTAAGGTAGGTACAGGCTTTGATGACGATACCATGAAAGAGATTCTTCGCGAATTGAAGAAACATAAAGTAATCAAAAAACCCCCGCTGAAAGGAGGGAAGGTAGTCGATGAAAAGATCACCACCTGGATTGAACCACACGTGATTGCTGAGATCGGTTACTCAAGGCTCACACCCGATGCCATGTTTCGCGAGCCGGTGTTCTATCGGCTTCGCCCTGATTTAAGTTAACGGTTTTTCAGCCAGTCGTTCAATAGTGCCTTTTGTGATTCGGTTGCCGAATAATGTGGCTCTATCGTATAGATGCGTTCCGTCTTTATTCCTGAGCGGAGCGTGACCTCTTTCTTAATACCGTTTCTGCTGAATGTAATCTGTATCGGTTCATTTTTCTGAATCACCTGGTTAAACAACTCAAGCGTAGCTTTTTCTCCATTGATACTGGTGATGATGTCTTTGGAATGCAGGCTCTTGTCCCATGCCGGAGATCTCCATTCTACCTTGCTGATCACTACGGTATCACTCTTCTGGCGGACACTCAATCCAAAGTAAGGCTCTGGACGTTCACGTGGTTCCATTTTAGTTTCCAGGCCGGCATAGCTCAGGTATTTTTTGAAATCAATGTCTTTGGTGGTGTTCACATGTTCAAAAAACTCAGGCAATGGCTGACCTGCCATTCGCTCGGCTACTTCCCGGAACTCGTTTTCCGTAAAGCCTCGTTTTTTCTGCTGATAATACTCGGTGTACAACGTGTGCATCACATCGTCCAGTGATTTTTGATTTTGTGTCAGATGACGAATCTGTAAATCGAGAATCAGTCCTAACAGACTTCCTTTTTCGTACACCGAGATGGTTTGAAACGCATCGTCTCCGGTTCTTCCAAACGGTCCATCCGCCCACGTGTTGTAGCTGGCATCCGAGGCAGTCTGGAACAGTTTCCCTGGTTTGTTTTCGTAAGAGTTGATCCGGTTTTCGATTTCCTTCAGGTACTCTTCCTGCGAGATGATGCCTGCACGTTTTACCAGTAACTCGTCATAATAATTGGTAAACCCTTCTGATATCCAGAGTAAAGTAGTAGGACTTCCCTTGTCATAGTTAAACGGCCCCAGTTCTACAGGTCGTATGCGTTTTACATTGTAGTGATGAAAATATTCGTGAGAGAGAAAATTATACATTCGTACCAATCCAGCCCGGCTATTCAATTCCTTTGATGAAAAACCAAAACCGGTAGAGTTCAGGTGTTCGATACCTCCGGGGACAGGGCCGGCAGCCAGGAAGGTATAATGGGTATAAGGAATATCGCCAATTACCTGCGTTGCTGAAGTGACTATTTTCTCCAGGTCGCTGATGAACTGTTTCTTGTCGAACTCACCCAGGTGGTAGCCGATGAAGTAATGTGGAATGTTCTGAATGGAAAAGGAGGGAAGCTCTTCCAGGTTTCCCAATAGAATGGGGCTATCATAAAAGGTATCAAAGTCAGGAGCAGTGAAAACGTTTTTGGAATGGTTGACGGGTTCAAGCCCGGTAGCGATGGTGGACCACTGCGGATCGTTTTGGATAGTCAGTGTAAGGGGATGGCTGATGCGGTTTTTCGGATGCATAAACACTCCGGCAGGCATAATATAGCCGTGCTCTGCATCCAGCAAACTGTTGGCAACAAACGCCACAGCAGCTTTTGAATCGTAAGTGATCTTGACGGTTTTACTTTTTCCCTTCGTGACTTTCCAGGTATTCTTGTTGACCAGTTCCCATTTCAGGGGTTTGCCGGCATTGTCGGTAGCTTTGAATGCCGATACATATTTGGCATAATTCATTATCTGGTAATAGCCGGGCGTCCATACCGGCATTTTAAATTCCAGCACTTCTTCTTTGAACCCGGAAGCAACCATCGCTACATGATAGATCTGCGAGGAAGGATCGGTGATGCGAAGCGTGAAGTCAATGGTGGTTTGGGAATAAACAAAAGAGGAAACTAAAGCTAAAGCAAAGAGGAGTGACGAACGCATTTCAAATGAATAAATATTCGCCGCAGTATATTCATTTTTCTCAGCTTCACCGACTCCTTTGCTATAAATTATTTTTGATAATCAGGATCCGTTCTTCGTTGGTGATGAACGGTGCAAAGGAGTAGCGATCAAGGCAATTAACCCGATGATGAAGAAGACAATCATGGCCAGCGAACTGTTGCGCATACTGCCGGTGAGTTGTTCAATCAACCCATAAGACAATGTACCGATTACAATAGCTACTTTTTCCGATACATCATACAGACTGAAATACGATGCGGTATCGGTGGAGTCTTCCGGAATGAGTTTGGAGAAGGTAGAACGCGAGATGGCCTGAATGCCACCCAATACTAATCCGAGAAATCCAGCCATGATAAAGAATTGCGTTTCGGTCCGAAGTAAAAAGGCGCTGACGCATAATCCGATCCAGACCACCAGCATGATCGATAATGAAAGTTTGTTTCCTTTGCGGGCCGAGATGTACGCAAACAGGAATGACCCGGCAACAGCCACCACTTGCAAAA
>JAHEZH010000227.1:0-6374 GCA_023251155.1 Flammeovirgaceae bacterium
GATGTCATTTACGATATGTAACAGATGATCTCCGGAGGCTACCAGTGTGTCGATTATTTCTTTCTGATCTGATTTCTGGTTTCGTTTGGCCAATACATTTGCCAGGCCAATCACAGAATTCAACGGTGTCCTTATTTCATGGCTTAAGATGGAGAGTACATCCTCTTTCGCACTGGCTATTTCGGCCTTCACCCTGAATTCTTCCGCTAGTTTGTCTTGCTCTTTTTGCTTTCTGGCTTTTAAATTCTTAGTGTATAATACAGAGGCAAAAACAGAAGCGATTAATGCTAACGTAATTGCTACAATAAGGGCATATATAATAGTTATTCTGCTTTTTATATAATCATTTTCAGCTTTAAGCAGATCAATATTTTTTTGTCTGGTCTTTAAATCCAATTGATTGATAGATTTTATCAGATGATCTTTACTGACCAGCATGGCGTTTTGAATTGCCAAAGCCTGCTCCATTTTTTTGTATGCATTTTTATAGTCTTCTTGCTGTGCATAGTAATGAGCGATGACATATTCTAAATCTAAAATGTCTTTTTTTGCAGTGGGTTTAAACCAGATTTTTGACGAATCCAAATAACTTAATGCGATCAATGGTTTTTTCTTGGAGATGTATATTTCAGCAAGATTAATAGCTATGGCGGAGGCGATCTCCCAATCTTTAGCTTTTTTGGTACTCTCTAAATCCTTCAGCATTAGCTTAAGTGCCTTGTCGTACTCTTTAAGTTTGAAATAAACAAAACCTTGATTGCCTTCGGCTAAAGTTTCCAAGTCCTTATCCGCTATTTGTCTTGCAATATTTCTCACGGTATCAAATTTAGCCAGGGCAGATTTATAATCATGTTGATCACGATCGATGAGCCCAGCGGTGTTCCAGCTTCTTGCCCTTAATTGTTTTTTGTTTATCCCTGTGGAGACTATTAATGAGTCAATCATCTTCCACTCTTTGGTCGCTAATTCATATTCCGTGTAATGCCAGTAGAGATTTAGCAAGTTATAGCGAACCCAGAGCTCGGCCGATAGGTCATTTCTGGATTGGCAGGCAGATAGCGCGTTAATTAATATTTGCAGAGCATATCCACCCATACCTTTTTGTCGATAAACACCCGATACATTGATCATATATTCAAGTGCCCCATCATCCCAATGAGCACAAAATGTCCTTATCGCGTGATCGTAAAATTCAGTAGCATCTTCTAGTAAACCGCGAGCCTTGAAGTAATTGGCAAATGAATCAGCCAACCTCACTTCCACTTTCCAGTTGTCAACTGTATATACAAATTTATTAATAGAGTCTTTCTTTTTGCTGAGTTGATATGTAGACAATGCATCCAGAGAGCTCAATTTTCTTTTTATAATTTTACTTAGCCCGGTTGTATCTCTTTCAGAACCAGGCGGCAATTCTTTGCTTTGCGAATAGCCGATGGGTATAGTAAGGATGAAAAGGATGAAAAGCAGATGCCTCATTGTTAAAGAAACGTTTGATCAAAAGATGAATTCAATTTATTAATTATACACCGTAATCTGCACGAAGTACTGAATCAATACCATCTTAGCGGCAGAGCATTTTCTGACGGCACGTCTTTCATGCCAATTTTGTCTTTACTCATTACTATTTTCGAGTGCCGTAATTATTTTTATTTCCTCACTTTTTTTTCTGTCGCTAACGGAATAATGTATCCACTATGGAAGTCAAATCAATTTGCAGATAGTTAAATATACATCTTCCATCAGATCCTTTCTATAATCGAAGCTGTAAAATCGTTAGAAATAGTGGCAGAACAGAAAAGTGATCGCCTTGCATGAAGCGACTGTTTAAGAGATCGAGTGCAAAGGAGAAAATCGAACTCAACTATCTATCAGATAAACGCACGCGGGAGGTGATTTAATCCTTATTGATTGATGTTGATCAGTAATCATTAGTACAAGGGAATGTTTGGTTTTCTGAACGATCATGGTGACACCGGTCTCTGATGACGGAACTCTTGTTACAACTTAACAAAAATACGTGAAGAATTTAGTGAGCGAGTGGCGCTTCAAATCACGACAATTCTCTTTAATAAGAGGTGTCGATATGATTTGCTGACGGGAACGTGGTAATCGTTTATCTCGACCTTATTTACAGTTACCCGAGTGATTTTATGGATGTTGACTATGAATGATCGATGGACTCTGATAAAGTTGCTGTTAGCCAGCATTTGCTCAATTTTGCTTATGGGCGTATGTGATAAATAAGCTTTTTCCTCTGTCCATATTTTCACATAGTCTCCAAATGCCTGAATGAACAGGACATCAGTGAATTTAATACGTTGAAAAGTGGAGTAGGTTTTTATAAATAGGATTCTTTCGTCTGGAGGTCTGTTCATGAGTGAGGTCGAATGAGGTTAAGAATTCTGTTTACAGGTAAGCTGGGTTTATGACAAGCATTAGGCATATTTAGCAGCGGCGGTGAAACTATATTACTTTTCAAGTAAGACTTTCCTTCTTTAGTTATTACTTGGGAGGGTAAAGTAAAAAGTAGAACCGTTACACAATTCGGATTCCACCCAAATTTTTCCTCCCCATCTTTCTACATTTCCTTTGCAGATAGCCAAGCCCAATCCTGAGCCACCGAATTTCCCATGTATGGATTCGTCAACTTGTCTAAAGGATTCAAAAATTATATCTAATTTATTTTTCGCTATTCCCATGCCAGTGTCCGCAACATAAAATAGATAGCCGTTTTGTTCTTCTTTACATCCAATACGCACACTGCCATGATAGGTAAACTTGATGGCATTAGACACCAGGTTAGTAATGACTTGATACAATCGTACAAAATCGGCTTTAATGATGTTTTTTTCATTCATCAATTCGTTGGCATCCAATAACTCAACCTGCTTATTTGACAGGTACCTCGTTTCGGCTCTTATACCAGCGATAATACGCTGTATAAGTTCATTTACGTTACCTTCAACTTCATTTAACGTAGCCATTCCTGATTCCAGTTTAGTATAGTCTAATACGTTGTTTAGAATTGTAAGCAAATCACTTGAACGCGTTCTAATGGCCCTGCTGAATTCAATTCTTTTCGTTTCACTCAGTGTAGGATTTTCCAGTAATTCAGAGAATCCCATTATGGCATTCATTGGGGTTCTGATTTCATGGGACATATTTGCCAGGAACATGGTTTTTAAATGCTCCGATTTTTCTGCCTTTTTTTGAGCTTGAGATAGGTACTTCATCATGGTGGCCATTTCAATGTTTTTAGCTTTTAGTTGTTCGCTGTATTCCATGGCCTGCGCTTTAGCTTTCCTGTTTTTATCTGTCTCTAGTATTAATAAAATAATGTTTAGAATGGATTCACTAAATGATCGGTCAAGTTCATTCCACTCGTAATTGATGTCGGGTGATTGTATACCGATGATGCCTTTGAGCTGGCCATTCATGAAGCTAGGTGTAAAGAGAAAGAGACCAAAGTTAGTTGAATTGGAAATGTGGCAGGGTGTTACCTCTTGACTAACTGTGTCAACCCAATGCGTTTTGCGCCATTGATTTTTTTTAAGGTAGTCAACAGCGTTTAACTTTAGCTCACATAGGTTATTGCTTTTGCATTGAAGACAAGTTTTTGGGTTATCATCGACAGGAGCCAAGTGGCCGTTTCTTTCGAAGGGTATTCGTCGGTTTTCCCTCCAAAATGCCTTGCATTCAATAGCATCTCTATCCGTATCCACATCCCAAAAAAAGGCCTGTCTGGCATTCGTAGCGAGCACAGTTTCTTTAAGAATGATGGTAAGCCCGTCATTGATTGCATAGGATACCAGGTCGTAATAGGAGAGTTTACTCAGACACATTTGATATCTTCGAAGCGTTGCCTCTCTTATTTTTGCTTCTATTTCAATCTGACGTTGTTCAGTGATGTCGGTGAGGTTGAGAGTAGCGATGATGTCCAATAGCTTACTTTTAACAGGGGCAATTTTAATTTGTAGGTATCGTTGTTTTCCATTTACTAAAGCTTGAAGACAGACAACCTCCTGAAGAGTATGCTTTGCTGCCTTTTGATAAACTTCATAAAACTGGGGGTAGTTTTCAGGCAGTAATGATTTGAATACGTCAAAAATGGATTGGCCAGGATAGTCATTAAACTGAGGTTGAAAATTCATCACCGCCCAGCATTTACGAATAACGTTATTTCTGCTGATCAGAATAATGGCGTCCGTACTCGATGAAAGTGTGGTCACTAATTCCTCCACTTCGCTCAATGTATTCCGTGTGTTGATCTCAATTTCGGTTGAATCTCCTGCAAAGAATAAAGCAATTTGTTCACCCGATTCGTCCGTAATCAAACTGCTTCGATACGAAAAAAACTCAATCTGGGAACCCATGTTATATTTAAAAACACCTTTGGTATGACCTTTTTCATTTAGAATTTGAAGGTACCTATCAACGGAGGCCGGGAGGATATTAGTGAGTAGGTGGGTAATGTGTCTGTCAATTAGATCTGTTGGTGCGATGCCTAACTTGTTTGCGACAAGCGAATTGGCAAACTTAATCCGCCCGTCTAGTGTATGAGAAATTATGAACTCCGGGCTGTTCTCCACAATACTCCAATACGCATTTCTACTTCTGTCGAGCTGTGAATTGAGACGACAAGCGTTTTCGTGAGCATACTTTAGCTTACGAATCGACTCAAAATATAAACGGTACGTGGAAAAGATAAGAAACAGATTCAGTATACCCGGAACAAGAATATCAATTGACTTAGGGGCTTCAAGAAAATCTTTTTTTATAAAAAACGGTAGATGGACCGAGCTATGTAGTAGTATAGCTTTGATTACAATGAGGAAAGTAACTAGCAGGCTAAAACTGTAGGCGTGTCTTTGATCCAGCGTGTAAAAAGCGAAATTGACAATAAGCATTACCCACATAAGAAGGGAAGTACTCCAGATGTTTCCGCTCCCCAGAATGTTATAACACGAAAAGTAAAAGCCGGTAACATAGAATAGTACTACCTTCGATTTGGTTTTGAATAACTTAAAGTGGTGATAAATGATGGTGGTAATAAAGGAGTTAAAGAAACAAATTAATGCCATTTCATGATAGGCACGATGCCACAACGAGATTCCATAAAGGAGGCCACTGACAAAAAAGAATAATGCAACATAGCGATCTATATTCAGACGCTCCGTAATCAGGTCATTATCATCAATTTTGATAATTGATTCAATGGTTTTGTTTATGAAGGTGTTAGTTCTATTCACTTTGATGGAGTGGTCCTATATATCTGCTTACAATACCATATAATTGACTACTGCTGACGGGCTTTTGCAGCAGATCATTTGCCCCTGCTGACATTGCTTGCGTTAAATCGGTCTCCAGTGAGGAAGCTGTTAGTATGATAATTGGTACTTTGGTATTAAAGCTTCTGATTTGCCTTGTAGCCTCTATCCCGTTTAAGACAGGCATATGAATATCCATGAGCACCATATCAAAAGGTTCACGCTTTAATTTTGATATGGCCTCTGCGCCATTAACAACGATAGTAACCTCTATTTCCCAAGACTCTAAAAAGGAGGAAAATACCATCGCATTCAATTCGTTATCTTCTACTACCAGAATTTTAACATTGGGTGTTGCTGATTGGCTGATTGGTTTTGTAATAAGGTCAAATTTGGTTTTGAACGAGAATTTCAAATAGTCATCTGAGAAAGCAATATTTATTTTATGCTTTATGTGATGAGTCCAGTTCGAATAGTCAGTAATTACCCTTCGTATCCCGATTGTTCTATTGTTAATGAAATCAGATCCTCGTATATAGACTCCAATGGTTATGTGTCCGTTATGCTGACCTATCTTGACAATTTCAATATCCACTACTCCGTTCACCAGATGATGAACTAAAAATTCGCATGTGCGCTTGATCGATTGGTTGATGGATTCCCAATCGCCCACTAAGTGTGCGGGTAATTGTACATCCAAACTCAGCCGAATGAGGCAATTATTTCCTAACTCTTTTTCGAGCGATCGGATTAAAGAATTAGATACTTCAGAGATATTAAATTCTTGTGTCATTTTATTTAGAATGAATTCTTAATTTGACTATTAAAAATAGATTATTTGAAGACATCATTTACCGTCTGCTTATTTACTTTATCCGCATGTAGGTAGTATTACGGAGGCACTACCTAGTACCATTTTGTATTTTTCAGACTTGGAGTTGTTAACAATTTTACAACAGTCACATACTGAAGAAAAATGAATCGGTCAGAGCTTAAGGTGTTGTACTCTTTAAAAGATAGCTTGAATATAATCATCACCAAAAGCACTGATACTCATTTTGCTTATATGAATGCTGAAGGTTTATTTACTTTTGGAGTAGATTCGAT
>JAHEZH010000227.1:6384-7920 GCA_023251155.1 Flammeovirgaceae bacterium
AGATTTTTGCTGACCTGGAGACCTATCAATATGTAAAGGTTAAGTTACTTTCCTGCGGAAAGATAAATAGCGAGCGTATCCTTTTTCGAAAATTTGATCACAGTAACTTTTGGGGATTACTTACGAGCACTGCCCGAACCGAAAACAATGATATTGTATACGAGGAAGTAATAGTTGATATTTCAAAAGAAATTGACCAGGAACGCAAATTAGTTGAAAAAACGTATCAGCTTGAAAAAGTAAGTACTGAACTTGACCGGTTTATTTATAGTGCCTCTCATGATTTACGCGCTCCGATCAGCACCATGATGGGCTTGCTGAGCCTGATGAAGAGTGAAAAGACATTGGATTACGATAAGTATCTTGGCTTTCTGGAAGACTCGTTGTTGAAGCTGGATAATCACATTCGAAAACTTACTACCTTTTCAAAGATCACTAACGAGTTAATAGCCTACCAATCTATCGATTTAAAGAAAACCGCAGAAGACATTGTAAGCGAATTATTTGATCATATCAATTATGAAAAGGTAACTTTCGAATTGGTCATTTCAGGAAATAGTACGATCAAGTCGGATTATTCAAAAGTAAGAATCATTCTTTTTCAGCTGATCAAGAACGCGTACGATTTTGCTGACATGAATAAATCACGATCGTTTTTGTCTATCAAAGTTATTGACCTTGTAGATCTATTGCGGATTGAAATTGTGGATAATGGAATTGGCATTGAAGACATCCATCAACCGCACGTATTTAAATTATTCTATCGGGCAAGCGAAAAATCCAAAGGCAGTGGGTTAGGACTTTATATGGTTAAGGAAGCGCTGATGAAGTTACATGGCACGATTGAACTGCACTCCAATTTTAAGGTAGGTACTTCTGTAGTGGTCGTGATCCCCAAAGGGGATCGTGAAGAAAATGATGATGATCCGTGTCTCCTCAGTAGGCCAAACGAGTTAACGCAATAGGGTTGAGTTTTGCTTTCAACCAACGATCTTGACAACTTTTCTGTTCTTATCAATCGAAGTGATGTTGTTGTGATTTGCTTTCAACCAACGATCTTTGACAACTTCCTGCATGCTTACCGCAACTGATGAGCAGTTGTGATTTGCTTTCAACCAACGATCTTTGACAACGAAGACCTTAATAAGGTTGTTGGCGAATTGTTGTGATTTGCTTTCAACCAACGATCTTTGACAACGGTAAGTCATATCACGAGCCTCAGTAGTTCGTTGTGATTTGCTTTCAACCAACGATCTTTGACAACTTATTGATCGCGGTAAAGATGGTTGGTATGGTTGTGATTTGCTTTCAACCAACGATCTTTGACAACTTTGTAGCCTGAAGTATTTCTTTCGTTGAGTTGTGATTTGCTTTCAACCAACGATCTTTGACAACGACGGTTATTGACGGTTATAAAGAAGGAGCGTTGTGATTTGCTTTCAACCAACGATCTTTGACAACGGTCGGAGATAATTCAAGCTAAAGCAGCCAGTTGTGATTTGCTTTCAACCAACGATCTTTGACAACTTGCAGATC
>JAHEZH010000228.1 GCA_023251155.1 Flammeovirgaceae bacterium
TCATCGAAGCACCTACCGCATCAATACCGGTAATCATCATCGGATCGAAAACATAATTGAACGGATCGCGATAAGGAGGACCCGCCAGTACCGAACCCGCAGGTCCTGCCTGGTGGTGATTGTACATGATCTGCGGTATCCACTCCACAAACAACTGACGCCCCATGTTCTGCGTTTCTTTCATGTTCATGATGAAGAAGTCACGATTGTTATCATGACCAATGTATTTCTGATATAATCTTGGCAAGTGATCGAGCTTGCGATTCTCCGGTTTGGGATCGCGCATGTACCAATTGGAAACAAGTTCTTGTCCATCCGGATTAGCGTGAGTAAACAAGATGATGGTCTTATCCAATATACGCATCGTCTCTGCATCGGTACGGCTCACTACATGATAGAGCGTTTCAATCAATTGATGTATACCTACCGTTTCCGTAGCGTGCAATCCTCCATCAATCCACACAATCGCTTTACCTTCTGCAGCCATCGCTTTGGCCTGATCTTCCGTTATTCCTTCGGCACGAGCCAGTTTCACGGAGATCTCTTTATAGCGTTCCAGTTTTTTGTGGTTCTCCGGAGAAGTCACAATCAACATGTATTGATGACGGCCTTCTTCTGTAAGACCAATGTCGGTCAGCTTTACACGATCGGAAACTGCCAGTTTTTTAAAGTAGGCTTCCGTTTGCGTGTAGGTAGCAAGGTTGTAATTGTCGCCAATGGCAAAACCAAAGTGCTCTTTGGGGGTAGGTATCGATTGCGCCCGCAAAAAGGAGCAACTCCCTACGAGCAGTAGGGTCAGTAAAGTAATGGTTCGTAGCATAAAAGAGGTTAGGTAATTTATCTATTGCAATAAGACAGATTAATTGTCTCCTCAAAAGAGAAATTTGATGAAAGGGAGTTTTAGTGCCTGAATCATTGATTCGGCAGCGTGAAATAAAAGACAGAGCCTTTACCCTCTTCGCTGTTCACACCGATCTGTCCACCGTTTTTCTCAATAAACTCCTTGCAGAGAATTAGCCCCAGGCCGGTTCCTTTCTCTTCGGCTGTGCCCTTGGTGGAGTGTTTGGTGCCTACCTTGAATAATTTCTTCATTACTTCCTCACTCATCCCCACACCGGTGTCCGAGATCGAGATCATCACTTCTTTCCTGTTCTGTTGTGCATTGATCGTAATGATGCCACCTTCCGGTGTAAACTTAATAGCGTTGGAGAGCAGGTTACGAACAACCGTATTGATGGAATGCTTATGCAGTTTCACCGGAATGGTTGTCTTGCCTTCATTAAGAATAGTAATCTTTTTATTCTGCGCCTGGGTGGCCAACAGCTCTTCACTCTCTTTCAGCAACAAAGCAAGGTCAAACGACTCCTGCTTGAATTCAATGTTACCGGTTTGCGAGCGCGACCATTCCAGTAAATTTTCCAGCAAGGCAAACAGGTTCTTCAGTGATTTATCCAGATCCTTCGCCAGCATTTTTATTTCATCTTTGCTCAGGCTATCGGTATGATTAATCAGTAAACCTGAAAACGAAGTCAATGAATTCAATGGCCCTTTCAAATCATGACCGATAATGGAGAAGAATTTATCCTTCGTTGCATTCAATTCCTGCAGCTGTTCATTCTGACTGCTTACTTTTTCATTGGCGGCTTTTAATACTTTATTGGAGCGCTGCTTGGCGATATACAGATACAGGATAAGCACCGCAATAATCAAGGCAAAGCCGATCAATACAAAAAGAAAATTCCTGAATTGCTTTTGCTCTTCGATTTGTTTTTCGCGCTGCGTACGCACCACTTCCAGTTTACTGATCTCGCCTTCTCTCTTTTCAATCAGGTATTTGTTCTGTCGCTCCAGCAGTTCTTGTGCGTCTTTTTCTCCCTGAATTAATTCATGTATGGCCAAAAATTGTTCCTTCGCTTCCAATGCCTTCTTGTAATCATTCAGTTCCTTATAGCAAAGGCTTAAATATTCATGACTTTTTTTGATCTGATCAAGAGGTTGTGCATCTCTGCCTGCATCCAGCGATTGCTGAAAATTGGCTGCTGCCCGCTGATAGTTTTTCTGTTGGTAGTACAGAATACCTATGTTATTGTAAGACTCGGCCAATCCTTTTCCCTCTTTCAGCCGTTGCCTGATCTCCAATGCGGTTAAGTGATTGGCCAGCGCACGTTCCTGATTATCCATTGCTTTATACAGTTCACCTATTTCGTTCAACGAAACAGCTTCACCGCTACGGTCTTTCAGTTCTCTTCGCAACGCCAGTGACTTCTTATGATCTTCCAGTGCTTCTTTGTATTTGTGATCGCGCGTCAGCAGCTTGCCAATATAAAACCAGGCATCGGCTTCTCTTTGTTTATCTTTTTCCTGGCTGGCATGGTCGAGCAGCTTCTCATAGTTTTCCAATGCAGTAGCAATGTTTCCGCTGGCCGCATTCAATCTGCCAAACTCACTAAACAATAAAGCCTTCCGGTGAGGTTGATCATTGGCATCATTTATTTTTTTGGCATCCTCAAGAAAGTCCTTACTCTTGGAGTAATTGCCTACCTCTTCGTACACACGGGCGATGGCGAGGTAAGTAAAGAACATCTCTTTCTTCAGATCTAACGAATCTTCAATAGCCAGTGAACGCACGAGCCACTCCATGGACTGCTGGTAGTCATGCACCTCAGCCAGGTTGAACAGCCCGAGCGCAATCAATGCCCGCGCTTCCCCGGGTTTATCATTCTTTTCTTTTGCTTGTAACTGTTGGCCTTCAATCAGCCGTCTTGTTTCTTCAATGGGCCGTTGCCCCTTATCCAGAAAGAAGCTCTCATACCAGGCAACATCTGCATCATCACTTTGGGCAACAGAAGAGATAGCTGAGCTCAGCGACAATACCATGAATGCAAAAAATACTTTTACACGTAAAGACATTAATGGATATTTCCTCAAAAATGAAAAAAAGACAACAGGATTGAAAATGAAAGTTGACAAGAAATAGTACATCACCGCTGCTATCCCGATTCTATCAAAAAATCAGAAGACAGCACCCATCCGGTTAACACATTGATACTATTACTACCGTCATCACCGAAAACGATGCAATGAAAAGGTTATTGCTCCAGCGATTCGACATAGAGGTCTTCTACCTTCTTGCGTGCCCAGGGTGTTTTACGAAAGAACGTAAGACTGGATTTGATACTGGGGTTGCTTATAAAACAATTGACAGGTATCCGGTCGGCCAGTTCCTCCCAACCGTATTTATCTACCAGTTCGTTCAAAATCATTTCCAGTGTCTTACCATGGAGCGGATTATTCGGTTGTGACTGCATGAGTGTATTCATTCAAAGTTTGGCAATATCGCGTTCGTAATCGCCCTGTATGTCTTCAGGAAGTTTTTTGAGCACGACATCAATTTTCTTTAGCTGCTGCTGATACAAATTAAAAAGCACCGTGCCGGTTTGTAACGGTATACGTGTCTCTTTCACTTTCACACAAAAATAAATGCGCAATTCCAGCTCAGTGAGTTTAATGCCACTGTATTTGATTTGCTTGTTTGCAAAGCGCACTATTTTCCGCAGTACTTTCTTTGAAAGATAGAGATTGCTGGCAGGAAGCTCGGCAAACATTTCGTTCAGCTCTTCCTTGACGCTTTCAATATACGCTGGCTCATGGTGTGCCTCAAAGAGCAAGTAGGTAAGCAGTTCCTTGTTTTCCTTTTTGTATTTGATCAGCCTCAGGCACAGCTCCTGCAGTACGCTTTCATCCTGCGCGAGTAACTCTTTCTTTAATTCATTTACGGAAGCTGCTTTCATTTAAAAAATTAGGATTTGAATGTTTCAGTATCAGTGGGTGCGCCAGGCCACCGGCTGCAACGCAGGCAGGCCTGATGATGTTTTGTCGAGGTAAAAATAAGCCGTTGCGGATACATCATCCGATCGGTAAAAATTGGTCCAGCCATCCGGTAAAGAGGGATCATCTAATGGAGTGTTTTCCTTTTTTTCATAAAGCAACTTAAAATACGTGCCATCTATTGATACGGGTATCAGAGGAACTTTCTCACGCTGAAGTTTGGCCACATCGGCCTTCATCCCTCCGCCCATCTGCTGCAGTGTAATCCGGAAGTCGTGTTGAAAGAAAACCGGATCCACCACATGATAGCGATAATAACACCATTGCCGGTTATCCTCATCCGCTACAGGGCAGCCACTGTAGGTCTGAATGAATTTACCTTGCCCCCAGCCTGTGCCTATGTAATCTTCAGTGCCTGTGCCTACCAATGTGGCAAGATCCTTATCTCCATCCAGAAACATTTTCACTTCACCTTCTCCCCACCACGTCTTTTCATAACGGGCATGAGCATTGATGCCGATGTTCACACCAAGATATCGCCCTTTCCCCTTTACCAAAGGAAGCAATTCAAAATCATGACCTAATGCCGTAGCTGTATCGCGATGCCAGTAACTATGGAAATACATAAACGAGTCATTCCATTGTTTCATCACCTGAAAGTCCACATCAAAAAAGAATTTTCTTAACTGCTTTTTCGATTCATTCGTGACTACAATCCTGGCCGCTTTGCGAAATGGCATGGGTATAAAGCAATTGAATGATCTCCCTTCGGGGTTGGCAAAGAATGTGTTTTCAAAAGCAGTGGTTTTACCCAAACCTATTCCAAAAAAGTCACCAAAAGGAACGGATACTGCCGGCACACTGTCATTATCCCAATACATATCGATCCGTAACGAGCGAAGCATTTCGGGTGAGCGATCATCAATGGTTATCCATATCCGGTTGATAATGCCCGTCTCCGTGACATGCAATAGTGTTTTAGATTCTCCGGCTTTGATGGAATCGTACGGATACCCTTTCGCTCCATTGTTGGCCGTGCCTCCACTTCCTTTTATTCCATTCAGGTTTTCCTGGCTGCTCCAGCGGGGCTGTATGTTATCATCGTAGTGGTAAATCGGAAGTGGTCTCACTGGCACATCAGCAGACTGCTGCCTGCAGCCGCAACAAATGATAATAAAAAGAAATAGAGCACTATTGATCTTCATGCTTTTACCTGTTTTTGTGTAGAAATAAAAACACACTAACTGAAAAGAAAGGACAGCATGACAAAGAACGTAAAAAAGTTATTCCGCAAAGAGAGAAAATATTTTTGCACACAAGTTTATGCCTTCTTACCTTATGAACCCGGAAAAAGGAGTTATGAAGGAGTTTCTGAAAAAGTTAGTGAATGGGTTGAAGGGCTGGTACATACAGGCATACCGATGGGCATGGCCACACATTCTGAAAGTAAAGCCATGGTACGATAAAGCAGCGCTCTACCTCAACAATCACCCGAAGATAAAATGGGCGGCCATGATACTCAGTCCGCCCTTCGCGCTTTTTGTACTGATTCTTCTTATCGTTTGGATTGAAACACCGTGGAACAGTGAGCTGCGCAACATCCGCAACCAGGTCGCTTCTGAAGTATATAGTGCCGATAGTGTCTTGCTTGGACGATACTACATTCAGGACCGCACCGAAGTGGAATACAAAGACATTGCTCCTTCTGTAATTAATGCGCTTATCGCCACGGAAGATGTACGTTTTTATCAACACAGCGGTGTGGATTATAAAAGCCTGGGCCGCGTTTTGATTAAATCCATTATCCAACAAGACGAATCATCAGGCGGTGGAAGTACGATTACACAACAGCTTTCAAAAAATCTTTATCCCCGTAAGCGCTACTGGATCTTCCCCATGCTGATCAACAAGCTTCGCGAATTCAGAACGGCACTGAAGCTGGAAGATATTTACTCCAAAGAGGAATTAGTGACCATGTATCTCAACACAGTTCCCTTTGCCGACAATGTGTTTGGTATTGAAGCCGCTGCTGAACGATTTTATTCTGTTAAGGCCAAAGCCCTTTCCATCGATCAGGCCGCTGTGCTTGTAGGTATGCTGAAGGCTACGCACAATTATAATCCTCGCCTGTTTCCTGATCGCTCGCTGAAAAGAAGAAATGTGGTACTGAGCCGTATGGTGCGATACAACTACCTCGATCGGGCAAAAGCAGATTCTATCTCTAAGCTGCCGCTGGAACTGGAATACAATAAAATCTCTCATCATCAGGGGCTGGCTCCTTACTTTCGCGAATACCTGAAAGCAGAATTACTCACCTGGTGCAAAAACAATGAGCGCGAAGATGGTAGCAATTACAACCTGTATACCGATGGACTGAAAATTTACACCACCATTGACTCCAGACTTCAGGAGTATGCGGAGAATGCGGTATCGGAAAAGATGACCGAAATTCAGAAGTCGTTCTTCTCGCACTGGGGAAAAGACAAACCATGGAAAGGAAAAGAAGAAGTACTGGAGCAAGCCATACAACGCTCTACGCGATACAAGCGACTGCAGGAACAAGGTTTGTCGGAAGATGAAATTCTCATCGAACTGCAAAAACCGATACCACTGACATTGTTTAGCTGGGAAGGTGCGAAAGATGCCGTGGTGAGCCCTATCGACTCGATCATACACCATCTTCAATACCTCAATGCCGGCTTTCTGGCCATGGAACCCGCTACCGGGCAAATAAAAGCATGGGTGGGTGGTATCGACCATGACTTCTTTCAATATGATCACGTAAACGTGGCCACCAAAAGACAGGTAGGTTCAATCTTCAAACCAATCGTGTATGCTATGGCCGTAGAAGAAGGAGTGCCCCCTTGTGAAATGATCTCTGCATCCCAGCAAACCTACATCGATAAAGAAGGTGAGAAGTGGACACCGCGCGATACGCAAAATGATTATGAAGTGGAGTACTCCATGCGTGGCGCACTGGCTTATTCCATCAATACCGTGGCGGTAAAACTTATTCAGCGCGCAGGTGTGGATAAAACCATTGCACTTGCCAAATCAATGGGCGTAGTAAGTGACGTGCCGGATGTTCCCTCTATCGCATTGGGATCTACCTCCATTTCATTGATGGAAATGACGAATGTATATGCCTGCTTCGCTAACCAGAGTGTAACCGTTACTCCGTACTATATCAATCGCGTTGAAGACAGCGAAGGAAAAGTATTCGACAACTTCAAACCAAAAGAAAAAGGAAAGCGCGTACTCTCTGAAGAAACGTCGGCATTGATGATTCAAATGCTTCGTGGTGTGGTAAATGAGGGTACGGCCGCCAAGCTGAGATCACAATATGGAATTCATAATGATGTAGCCGGCAAAACCGGAACCACTCAATCCAATGCTGACGGATGGTTTATGGCCATGACACCCCATCTGGTAATTGGTACATGGGTAGGGGCTGATGATCCGCGCATACGCTTTCGGTTTACCGAACTAGGCCAGGGTTCAAGCACGGCATTGCCCATTACGGCGGCCTTCCTTGCGCAAGTGAATAAGGACAAAAAATACAAATCCATTACGGAGGCAAAATTTGCTTCACTACCACCGTCCATGCAGCAGGAAATGAATTGCGAAGTGTATTATCTGAATGATAGCCTGGTGAAGAAGATAGAGCGTTCCATTTTTCAGCGTGATTCAATCATCCATGCTGATACTACCGCGAAAGCTCCACCGGAAACATTCCTGCAAGTGCTTTATAAGCGAAAGCTGAGAAGAGTGGAAGCAAAACAGAAGCGCGATTCACTGGCAGGGATATCAGAAACCATTCCTGATTTTTAACCGCTACAGTGTTAAAGCTATCAGCGAAAGAAAAAGCAGTGCTTCTGCCACACGCTGCACTAGTCCACGAAATGAAAAGGATGGAATAGAAATAAACAACGTACATAAAACGATTATACCAGCAATCAGCTTCGTGCTGACAAAAGAAAACACTTCTGCTGACTGAGCAAGGAAATAAGCACTACCT
>JAHEZH010000229.1 GCA_023251155.1 Flammeovirgaceae bacterium
AGTATGATCTGATCGATCTGCCAGCTCTAAATTCCAGCTTTATCGAAATGGAGTATGGACCACTCTTGTTACCCCGGCAAGTGTCTGATTCGGTGATCAGTTTTAGTTATGCGCAGATTACTTTCTGTATTTACTTAATCGTGGTGTTTCTTCTACTCATCCGGTTTGTAGTGACGATCTTTCGATTGATGCGACTGAAACGTTATGCACAGCGCCATCAGGCAGATGACCGGATGATTGTGCGAACGGCATTATCACGCCCGTTTTCATTTTTAAGATGGATCTTTATTCCCCGCCGGCAAAAAGTAGATCCTCTTATTGTGGAGCATGAGCGAGCTCACGTTATACAACATCATTGGGTAGACCTTTTTCTTCTGGAAGTGGTGATTATACTGCTCTGGTTTAACCCGTTAATGCTCCTTTATCGAAGAGCCATCCAATTACAGCACGAGTACCTGGCCGATGAACATATCGTAGAGCAAGGTGTTTCGCTGGAATACTACTTGAATTGCCTGCTTCTGCAGACGCAACAAGCAAGTGTTCCTTTTCTTACTAATTCATTTTATTCCCAATCCATTCAACAACGAATCATGATGATGACCAAAGACAAAACCCCGCAACGTTTCTCTGCCATGTACCTGCTACTGATTCCTGTAGTATGTTTGATGTTGTTTGCTTTTTCAAATAAGCCGGCAACTCTGGTTGATACTACCCGTGATGAAGTGGTAATGATTGCTGACGATGATCATACCCCTTCTCTTTCTCCTGTAGCGGGTACGAAAGCAAAAATAAGCAGTAGTTATGGTGAACGAATGCATCTGGCTACTCATAAAAAGCAAATGCACTTAGGTGTTGATTTTGTTTTGCCACAAGGAGAGAACGTAATGGCAACGGCAGACGGGGAAGTGGTACAGTCGCTGAAGGACGATTACAGAGGTATTTATGTAATCATAAGGCATGATGAGATCTATACTACCTCTTATTCTCACCTGAAAGATACTACTGTAAAGGTGGGTGATAAAGTTAAGAAGGGACACGTATTGGGCCATGTAGGATCAACAGGACTGTCATCTACGGGACCTCACCTGCACTATGAAGTGATACAACACGGAAAGAATGTAGATCCGGAAGATTACCTGCCTAAATAATGAGGCTTTCATCCCATTTCGTGATTGGAAAGCGATACCCTGTGTGATGTAGTTATCATCGGCGTGAGGTAATCGCTTTGTTCCTTGTGCATTTCATGCGACTAATGGTACAATGACCATAGTACTAAAGGATTGATGAGTCCTTTAGTACTATGGTTTTGTCTTCGTGTTTGAATCTTTAATCCGTTACGGCATCGATACGGGCGATGTGATAGATCCGGAATCCTTCAAATGAAGCCATCAGGTTGTTGCTGTCATAGCTACGATCGGAGTTCTTGGTTTCAATAGTGATGGCATGGGTATCATTATAATAGAACTCCGAGCGTTCACCACCACTTTCGGAAGCTTTCTTTTTGAAGCCGTACTTTTCAAAACTGTCTTCCAGTTTGTTTTGGTACACTTGTATCGTACTTATTTTGATGACGTAGGCAAGTTCTCCTCCTTCGGGGAATAACTTAATTGCCTTGCTTAATTTCTCGTTGCTATACAGCCCTTCTTTTCCGGGTACCCATTCATAGCAGATGCTGTTCAGGTAAGGAATAATGGAATCGGCTTTTACTTTCTGGTCGAGGATGGAGGTGAGGTGTTCTATCGTAATTTCATCACGTGCTATTTTCTTGTATTTACTTAACTCATCCAGTCCGATGATGGGTTTGGCCAGGGAGGGAAACCTGCGTGAATACACGACATCTATTGTTGCTCCCTGATACAGGTCATTAAAATCACTTCCGTTTACCGAACTGTTCACCACGTGTTGATGCTTCAACGAGTCATAGTAGGTGACATTGATTTTATAGGTAGTATTGGATTGAAAGCGTCTTGTCGTAGTCTCTGATCTTCCACCGGATACAATTCCTTTAGCGAGCACACCGTTGGTACTCAGTTCTTTATCTACGCGGTTGATTTGATGAATGATGAGTACAATCAAAAGTATAATAGCAGGTATTACGGCAAAGGGGGCTGCCTTTCTCAGTCCGGGTTGTGGACGGTTGCGGTCTTTAGAAGTAAGATCTTCGATCAGTTCGTAGACCGAACCATAATCCCCTAGCAGTAAAAACAAACAAACAAAGAAGAGAATAGCTCCAGAGATGGTGAAGAATATGCTACTGTTTTCATATACATCTACCGGTATCCACACAAAGAACGTACTCAATACAAGGCCACACGCGACCAGCCAAAAAATCTGTCTTGTATTCATATCAGTTGGCTTGTTTTAATGTAAAGTGAGTGCCGTTGATCCAGAGCGCATAGTCTTTTACAATACGGTCTGCGTTTTCAAATTGCACTGAAGCGTTTGCTTTGGGTTCCATGCCCTCGTATTTACCGTTGACGATGAAGGATTGGCCCGTAACAATTTCCTGGGGAAGTGCACTGCCTTCAAAGGTGATATTACTTTCTTCGGCTTTGAAGTTGTTCAGCTTAGCGGTTGCTCCAATGTTTTGAAGCATGGCTATGTACGTACCTTCTTCAAACTGCACCAGTGTTTTACGAATGACCGGGTAGTCGATCACTTTAATGTCTTCAAGGGTATGTGTGCCTTTGTTATTAACCACAACGCTTCCTTTAAAATTACTTTCTGTACCTGGATCGATGGCTTTCACTAAACTTTGCTTCGTAATCATAACGGTGTCGATGGCAGCGGGGTCAAGGAAGGCTTCCAGTATACGGTCATCGTAGTTGTCATACTTGGAAGGTGCACTGTACAGACAGGTGATCGTAGAGGCATTTTGAGAAATCATCTTAAGATAGGCATCCTCATAGTTGTTACTTCGCAAGGTGAAATAGGTATTGGGCGCTGGTGCGTTGACGGATTGGGTAAAGGAGATGACCCGCTCGGCCATTCTTTGTTCATGCGCCCGTCTACTCTGGAAGTCATTGATGGAGTTGATGATGACAAACCCGATACCTCCGGCAAGGAGGAGCAAAGGTAAGGCAAATGTATACCAGGGTGTTTTCTCCTGATACGGTAGTGCATTGAGTACCTGGAGAAGTTCACCATTCGGTTCGTACATCTGGTTGTCCGACCGCTTGCGCAGCACCCATGTTTTTCCGATGCCGAAGAACGGAATCCAGAAGAGGTGAAAGTATTTTTGTCTCCGCTCGATCTGGTAGACCGCATCAAAGTCTTGTGAGAGACCCAACTGCGAAGGTTTGCATTCATGCAACAGGAAAGAGTTCCATCCGTAAACGATCATGATAATTTTTATTAGTTTTTGGTACTACTAAAGTAGATCGCCAGCAGCGTGTTTTATTTTGAATAAAACCGGGCATCCAATGCATGTAAGTTTTGGTAAATGATTTGCCCTGAAATGGTTGTTTTCACACGTATTAAGCCCATAGCAAGGCAATTACCGCATTTCATGCGGATCAAGGACCGGGGGAAATATAGCGGAAGATCATGTCTTCACTGAAGACAGTGTGGAGGGGGCAGAAGCAGAATATGTTCCTCTTAATGACTTTTAATAAAAAAGAGGAGCGATAAAGCACCTCTTTTTTGATGTGGGATAATCCGGGTCACTGACACAGAGATCAATAAGTCGGCATCGAAGGATCAATCTCCTTGGCCCAGGCCAGAATCCCTCCTTTAAGGTTATACAAGTTCTCCAGGTTATGATTTTTTTCCAACCATAGCAGAATATCTCCGCTTCGTTTTCCGCTGCGGCAGTGGATGATGACTTGTTTGTCTTTGGCAATCTGATCTACGTGATTGGGGATGTCGGCCATGGGAATCAGTTCACCACCAATATCACAGATGTCATATTCATGTGGCTCGCGCACATCGATCAATTGAAAATCGGCATTGCTATCTTTTAATTGCTTTAGCTCCTGTACGGTTACTTCTTTCATAAATGAGTTGTTTTCAATTCCCGAAGATTTGTTTTTCTTTTGACTTAACCCACAAAAATCGTCATAATCTATCAGCGTGGTAATGATTTCTTTTTGATTCCTGTCAGGAACATGAATAATTGTTGTTTCTGAAGTCAATGAGTCGTAGAGCAATAGTTTGCCTGCGAGTGGTTCACCTATACCAGTGATGATTTTAATCGCTTCGCAGGCCTGCATGCTGCCAATGATACCAGCCAGTACGCCCAGCACTCCGCCTGTTTCACAGTCGGGCACTGTGCCTGGTGCAGGCGGATGTGAAAAGAGATCCCGGTAGTTCGGACCATCCTTGAAATTGAATACAGCGACCTGACCTTCATATCGAAAGATAGAACCATAGACAAAAGGTTTGTTACTCAATACACAGGCATCGTTCACCAGGTAGCGGGTGGGAAAGTTGTCAGTGCAATCAATCAGCAGATCATATCCCTCAATCAAGGATAGGATGTTCTCCGCTATAAGTTTCAGTTCATGTGCTATGAATTGTACATGAGGATTGAGAAGTGATAGCCGTGAAGCAACAATTCGCGCTTTACTCTTGCCCACATCTTCGGTTGTGAATAGAATTTGTCGCTGCAGGTTGGATAGGTTGACCACATCATGATCGACAATACCCATTGTACCCACACCAGCAGCGGTAAGGTATTGCAACACCGGACATCCTAATCCGCCCGCACCAATCACCAGTACTTTCGCTTGCTTTAGTTTGATCTGTGCATCCTGCCCAAAACCCGGCAATACAAAATGACGGCTGTAGCGAAGGGATTCTTCTTTGGAGAAAGAAAAAGTATTGCTCATGATCACATTAAATTATACAGGTTGATCATTTTTTGCTGTCACCGATGGCACCGATCAGAACGGATCATTTCGATGTAAATCCGTGTCATGTGCGGCTTGAGAATTAAAACCTTTTCAGCGCAAGCTTCGATACGGTTTCACCAATAGCCAATGAAGAAGTAGCAGCAGGTGAAGGTGCATTGCATACGTTGATCACTTGTGTGTCTTCAAGAATGAGGAAGTCATCCACCAAACCACCATTGCGATCGCAGGCTTGTGCACGTACCCCGGCACCACCTTCCACCAGGTCGTCCTGTTTGATTTCGGGTAATAATTTTTGCAGTGCTTCGGTGAATGCCGCTTTGCTGAATGAGCGATACATTTCGCCCATACCTGTGCGCCAGTATTTGGCCGCCACTTTCTGAAAGCCCGGCCATGCCAAAGATTCGGCTAACTCGGACAGGTTGATCTGCGATTTTTTATATCCTTCACGTGCGAAGGCAAGCACAGCATTTGGCCCTGCTTCCACACCGCCTTTGGCCATACGCGTAAAGTGTACCCCAAGGAAAGGGAAGTTAGGATCGGGCACCGGATAAATGAGGTTCTTCACCAGGTATTCTTTCTCCTTCTTGAGCTTGAAATATTCTCCACGGAAGGGAATGATCTTTACATTCACATCAGGTACAGTCATCCGTGCTACCTTATCCGAGTATAAACCGGCACAGTTGATCACCAGCCTGGTGGTATAACTTTGCTTTTGTGTAACCACCACCGATCGGGTCGCTTCCTTCCGTATTTCCAGCACACGCTCGCCAAGGCGGATCTGGCCATCCCATTTTTGAATTAACTCGCCATACTTCAGTGCTACTTTGCTGTAATCGACAATACCTGTTTGGGGAACGAAGATTCCTTCAATACCATTCACATGTGGTTCGTATTCTTTCAGCTCTTCTTTCTTCAGCTTCTTCATGTTGGTAAGACCATTCTGCTCACCCCGTACAAAAAGATTTTGAAGCAAAGGGATTTCCTTTTGTTCTGTAGCGACCACAATCTTCCCGCACAGGTCAAATTCAATCCCGTTTTCTTTGCAGAAATCAAGCAGCAGGTGATAGCCGTGAATGCAATTGGTGGCCTTGAGACTTCCGGGTTTATAGTATAACCCGGAATGAATCACACCACTGTTGTTGCCGGTTTGGTGTTTGGCCAAAACCTCTTCCTTTTCGATCAGGACAAGATCGAGTTGGTGATTTTGTTTCTTTAATTGAAGCGCAGTAGCAAGACCAACAATACCACCACCAATAATAACTACATCGTGTTGCATGTACAGGAGAATAAAGAAGCGGAAAGTTAATGAACCGGGGGGAATGCGCAAAGCTGATCGTGGCGATGCTTAACTTTTCAAAAAGAGGGATCACTCTCATCGACCAGAAAAGAAACAGGTTGTATAACAGGAAGTTTCAGCCTGATTAACAAAAACAGAACGTACATTTACCGTCTAATCTAACACCGGATTTTAACAATGACCTCGCTTAATAAACCAAGGATAGAATCCATCGATCTTTTAAAGGGATTAGTGATGGTGATCATGGCACTCGATCATGTCAGGGATTATTTCCATTTTTCGGCATTCTACTTTGATCCGGCTGATCCGGTGCAAAGTACTTTGCCCGTATTTTTCACACGATGGATCACTCATTTCTGTGCACCCGCTTTCAGTTTCCTTGCAGGGATTTCTGCCTTCATGGTAGGTAAGCGGAAAACACAAGCCGGGCTATCCCGCTTCTTACTTTCGCGCGGTATCTGGCTTATTTTTATCGAACTGACTATTGTCACTTTCGCCTGGTTGTTTGACGTGCAGTTCAGAACCTTACTGATGGTAACACTATGGTCACTGGGTGTAAGTATGATTGTGTTAGCGGTCTTGATTTATCTTCCCCGTAAAGTCATCCTGATCTTTTCCTGCGTATTGATTTTCGGGCATAATCTATTCGATGCTGTTCATTTCGATGGTCATCTGCTATGGCAAATACTTCATGAGCAGGCGTTCTATAAACTATCTGATCACGTTCAGTTGTTGGTGGGCTATCCCGTTATTCCATGGATTGCCGTAATGTCATTGGGGTATTATTTCGGATCATATTACGATCAACCCGTTGATTCTGCCTCGCGACAAAAACGATTTAATATCATCGGTATCTCTGCGCTTGTATTGTTTATCATTTTAAGATGGACCAATGCGTATGGTAATCCAGCTCCCTTTATTGCTTACCCTGTCTTCTCCGGAACGATCATTTCGTTTTTTAATCCCAGTAAATACCCTCCGTCACTTCAATATTTGTTGATGACTTTAGGTGTTACGTTTCTCTTTCTTGCTAATTCAGAAAAGTGGAAGGGTAGGATCGTGAGCTTTTTTGCCTTGTTTGGCCGTGTTCCGTTCTTCTACTACATCATTCATTTATACGTCATTCACGTATTGGCTATGCTTCTTGCCGGATTCACGGGTTTTGGGTGGCAGTTTTTTATACTTCCTACGTGGATTGGGTTTGTTCCGAATATGAACGGATATGGAGTCGGATTGCTGATGGTTTATATCATCTGGATAGCAATCATCCTTTTGTTATATCCTTTATGCAGATGGTTTGATCGTTATAAACAGAATCATAAAGATAAATGGTGGCTAAGTTATCTTTAGGTATCAACTGATTCGGGTGATTGACTTGCAGTAGCATCCGGATAACCATCGGATATAAGCCAGTCGTACAAAAGAATGGTGGAGCCCTCGCCGGTTACCAGGGGACGTATAATTCTGCCGTGGACTTGATACGATCGATTATTTGATCCGGTTATCAATAAACTTCTTAGGCTTGCGGATCTGTCCGGCCATGTGCATCTGTTCCATTTCCTGTGGTGTACAAAACAGTATGTCGGGCAATACCCGTAATCGTGATTGTACAAAAGATTTAATGCGGGTAATCAGTGCAGGGTCAGGCGCGC
>JAHEZH010000105.1:0-15467 GCA_023251155.1 Flammeovirgaceae bacterium
AATGCTTCAGACGTTGTCGTTGTTCCTTCCGTTTCTACCGCTAAGTGGAAAGAGCAATATGGCAGAGTCGTGCCGGAAGCGATGGCCTGCGGAAATCTGGTGATTACTTCGTCAGCCGGTTCACTTCCCGAATTAGTCGAAGAATGTGGTATTGTAATTGAAGAAGATAATGTCGATCAGCTTGCTCAGGCGTTGGAGAATTACGTAGTCGCACCTTTCGAATATAAGGAGGTTCGGAGTAAGGCCATAAAAAGAGCCACCCATCAGTTGTCCATAATGAAACAGGCCGATTGTTACTCTGCCCGATTGCAGGCCTTACTACCTGAAACCATTCACTTAAAATAAGTTTAAGCTTCTCATGAAGATCATTATCGTAGGAGCAGATACACCTCATGGCATTGAGCGCTACTATATCAAATACCTGCGTGAGTCAGGAGTAGAGGTGTTGCTCTTTGCCGCACAGAATTTATTTTATGAGTACTATCAAAAAGGACTTCATCATAAAATTCTTTTCCGGGCAGGTGTTTCTCCTATTTATCCAATCATCAATTTTAAATTAAAAAAACAAATCAGTAAAGAAAAACCGGATATAGTCTGGGTGTTCAAGGGTATGGAGATTCATCCGTCTACCTTACGATGGATTCGTGCACAGAAGATCAAGCTGATTAATTACAATCCTGATAATCCGTTTCTGTTTTCGGGCAGAGGTAGCGGTAATAAAAATGTAACTAACGCTATCGGAGAGTATGATTTTTACTTTACCTATAACCAGAACATAAAGAGCCAACTTGAAGAACAGTATTCTGCTAAAACCTACTTTCTTCCTTTTGGCTACGATATACCAGATGGAGTATATGAACATTGTGCTTCGTTGCCTGAGCTACGGAAAGTATGTTTCATGGGTAATCCAGACCAAGAACGGGCCTTGTCATTGATCGCTTTGGCTTCCCGCGGAATTGCGGTCACTGTTTTTGGCCATGGATGGAGTAAGCATGTCGATCATCCGGAGATTGAGATTCAAGGACCCCTTGAGGGAATAAAGTTGTGGGAGACCTTAAGACAGTATCGGGTTCAATTAAATTTCATGCGACCTCACAATATGGATTCGCATAATATGCGCACCTTTGAAGTTCCAGGGATAGGTGGTGTAATGCTGGCACCCCGAAATAGGGAGCACTCTCTTTTTTTTCGTGAAGGGAAGGAAGCTTTTTTCTATTCAGACCTGAATGAATGTGTACAGCAAATTGATTATATCTTGAATCTTCCGCAGGAAACGGTGTCAGAGATCAGAAAAGCAGCCAGAGAACGTTCTGTTTTGTCGGGCTACAGTTATGCTGACAGGGCGGGGGAGGTTTTGAGGGAAATGAAAAGAATAGTAGGTGAATAAAGTTGCCATCATTCATTTTTACCCGCCCGAGCTGTATCCTCCTCTTCAAAATCTTCTAACAGAGATGTCGAAAAGGGAAGATCTTTCTGTGCTTCTGTTAACCAATCAGGTTGTTAATGATGACCTCTCCGTTTTTGAAACGGGGTCATCCAAAGTGAAAATTGTTCGAATCGCCAGAGTAAGCTCGGGCCAGGCTTCATTGGTCCGGTATTGGAATTACTTTTTGTTTTACCTGACGGCCTTGTGGAGGCTGGGTTTATTTGCACCACGTTCGGTTCTCTATTTTGAGACTTTGTCTTCTTTTCCAGCTTTGGTTTATTATCGGTTTTTTAAAAAGATCAAGCTCTATATTCATTACCATGAATATACCAGCGAGCAAGAATACCAGGCGGGTATGGTGCTGAATCGATTTTTTCACCGCTGGGAAAAGAAAATCTATTCGAAAGCGGCCTGGGTTTCGCATACCAATCATTTCAGGATGTCACTGTTTGAGAAGGATATTTATCCGCAGCAGTTAAGCGGCAATGGTCACCTACTACCTAATTATCCTCCGGAAAGATGGAGATCCCAATCCAAGCAGTTTATGCACGATCCCTTGCTTGTGGTATATGCTGGTGCTTTTAGCCTTGATACGATGTATGTAGTTGAATTTGCCCATTGGGTGGTCGCCCAGCAAGGAAAGGTACGATGGGATATTTATTCCTATAATCTGACAACTCAGGCCCGCCATTTTATCCGTGATTTGCATTGTCCATGGATACAACTTCAACCAGGAGTGGATTATGAGGATCTGCCATCGATTTTGAAGAAGTATGATGTTGGCCTAATTCTTTATAGAGGACATATACTTAACTATATTTATAATGCGCCAAATAAACTTTTCGAATACCTGGCTTGCGGAATCGATGTGTGGTTTCCTCATGTAATGACAGGAGCTAAGGAGTATGCAACCCAAACTACTTATCCCAAAGTCATCCCAATAGATTTTGCACACCTTAATGAAATGGATTTGGGCGGTATGATCAGCAGAGAGGGGCTTGTGCTTTCGGAGAGCAACTATTTTTACGAATGCGTATTGGAGGAGCTAATCCGGAATATGATCGGGAATGACCAATAGCCGGTTTTCTTCTCATTTATAATTTACCTATGACTTTCTAATTTATATCTTTGAACGGATTGGGAATGGCAATACTGATTGAGCAGATGTGTTTACGCAACCGAATGTTCTAAATTTGCCTGATAAATCGCATATTCAGAAGCTGAAAATTCATGAAAGTAGTTTTTTTTCATCGTAAGCCAAATGAGGGTAATTTCAGCATTGAAAGTCTGTTCAATTATATCCGTGCCAATTTGCCAACTGGTATAAACTGGGAAATAAAAGAAATGCGTTTTCATAGCCGGGGATTTTTCAGACGTTTATATATCGGTTTTGAAGCCTTTTTTCATCAGGGCGATGTCAATCACATTACGGGAGATGTTAATTTTTTAGCCTTGTTTTTGAGTAAAAGGAAAACGGTACTCACTGTCCATGATGTGGGTTTTATGAAGCAACCCAATCCCTTTTACCGTTTTCTTCTTCTTTGGTTCTGGATTAAGCTTCTGGTAAAAAGATGTGCTTTAATTACTACGGTATCACAAGCTACCCAGCTTGAGCTTCTGAAATATGTCTCTATTAACCCTACCCTGGTTCGTGTTATTCCCGTTCCTATTTCGAATCGCTTCGTGGCTTTACCCAAGCCATTTAACCAGCAAGAACCATGTATTCTGCAAATCGGAACCAAGAGAAATAAAAACGTAATCCGCCTTGTAAAGGCACTTGAGGGGATTTCCTGCAAACTTGAAATAGTGGGAGAACTGGATAAGGAACTGGAAAGCGCATTAGAAGCAGCAAAGGTCAAGTATACTCAATCAAAAAATCTGAAGGATGAGGAGATTTTTGATAAGTATAAATCGGCAGATATTGTGTCCTTTGTTTCTACTTACGAGGGTTTTGGCATGCCCATCGTAGAGGCGAACGCAATAGGACGAGTAGTGATTACCAGCCGTATTTTGTCAATGCCGGAAGTAGCAGGTAATGCAGCTCATTTGGTCGATCCCTATGACGTGCAATCGATACGTGATGGAATCATCAAAGTAATCACAGACGCCCAATACCGGAATGTGCTGATCGCCAATGGATATTTAAACAGGCAGCGTTTTTCAGCTGAAACAATCGCTCTTCAGTATGCAGCTATTTATCATCACCTCCATTCAAAAGGCAGTTCATGATCGTTTGGGTCTTTTTTATATTCGCATTACTCTATCTGTTCCTGATGTGGAAAGCAGGAAAGATTTATCCTATTCTTCACCTGTTTCTGTTCGTCTATTTTATTCAGTATTTGTTTTCCACTTATCTCATCTATAATGTTTACGACTCGCTGAGATTTTACATGGAAATCAATCAGGAGAATTACTTTGGTTATACGGTTCCAGCGATGGTAGCTCTTTTTGCAGGCGTATTTATTTTTAATAAAGATGTCGATATCCGGAAAGCGATCTCCAAGATTGATCCTCAGCAAGCGGTGCGGCTTGGGTATATATTGATCTTTATATCCATCTTGTTTGAATTTTATCCTGTTTCTGGTCTAAGTTCGTTCACCAGGTATTTAAAGTATAGTGGTGCATTCTGCCTGCTTTTTGCTAACACCCGCATTCATATCTTTACCATCGTTGGTCTTTATATATATTTATTATTCGAGGCATTAAGTGGTGGTATTTTTATTGATTTCTTTGTATTATCCACCTACCTATTTTTCTTTATTGTATTAAAGTACGAACTTTCTTTTCCTATCCGGTTGTCTTTTATCTTAGTAGCTGCACCTGTATTGATTCTGGTGCAAAGTGTGAAACGAGAATACAGAGAAGCAACATGGGGAGATGGACGTAAGGCAGGTACCGAATTGTTCACCGAACTGGCAAGGAAAAAGGCTGAAAAAGAAAAGGACAAATCGTTTTATGAATCGGAAGGAACGGTTCGAACTGTATCGCGGCTTACACAGGGCTGGCATTTGGGATTAACACTGAAATGGGTACCCACACGGGAACCATTTTCTTCCGGGGAAGAGCTTCTAACGGACATCACTTCTTCTTTGCTTCCTCGTGCGATATTCAAGAATAAGAAACTCGTAGGCTCTCAGGATAAATTCTTTAAATACACGGGTCATATTTTACACAACGAAACATCGATGACGATTGGTGTGTTGGGTGACTTTTATATCAATTTTGGTTGGGTAGGATCGATGATTGCACTTTTTGTATTTGGTGCATTTCTCTCCCGGTTTTTGTATTATTTTATTACACGCCATGTCATCCCGAATCCGATTAATATTATCTGGATGCCTTTTCTGTTTAACTACCTCATGCGGGCGAATAATGATTTCTACATGGTATTCAATTGCCTGTTAAAGGGCTTTGTTATTTTTTATGTTGTCATGTACATGGAACGAAAAATATGGCCACGCAAGAAGATCGTATTGAACTACGCCCGTTGAAAAAAAAGATATTTCTAGCATATCCGTATTACTGGCCACACTATAAAGCAGGAGGACCGGTGCAGTCACTTTATAATCTTTGTTCCTTTTTTAAGAACGATTTTACGTTTTACCTGATTTCCTCTGTTAAAGATATTGATGGTTCGGATTCAACAGAATCCATATTGCCAGATCAATGGAATAGCGGGCCGAATGGTGAGCACGTTTTTTACACTTCGGTTATTTCGTGGGCTGTGGTTGGTAGACTGCTGAACGAAATTCGACCCCATGTGATTTATGTTAACGGGATTTTTAACATTAACACTACGTTGCCGGCTTTGTATTATGGTAAACGGTTAAAAAGTAAAATCATCATTTCACCCAGAGGAATGCTGCAGGCGTGGGGGCTTGAGCGGAACAAATGGAAAAAAAGAATTTTCCTCAGGATGTTGTATTTGTTCCTCGGCAGGCAAGAGGAATGGCACGCTACGGATACGCAGGAAAAAGAAGATATACTCCGCTATTTTGGTGAACGGCAAATTGTTCATGTTGCATCAAACATTCCCCGTGCCACAAGCGCACTTCATGCTCTTCCTCTCGATCGAAGGGGCCCGGTGAAGCTTGTTTTTTTATCATTGATTAATCCTAATAAAAATCTTCACCTGGTGCTCGAAGCACTCCATCAGTTTAGCCCTGATCAATTCTCATTAGCGATCTATGGTCCAGTTATCGATAAAGAATACTGGTCAGCATGTAAGCAAAAAATGAAAGACTTACCTGCAGTAAGCTATATGGGGCCGTTGTTGCCATGGGAGGTGCCGCTCCAATTGCAACAATATCATTTTTTTATACTTCCTACGCAAGGCGAGAATTTTGGGCACGCTATATTTGATTCGCTATCTGCAGGTGTGCCCGTGGCGATTTCAAAAAATACACCCTGGATGCACATCGATGAAAAAAAAGCCGGCTTTTATTTCAACACCATTACCCGTGAAGCCATCGCCGGAGCACTCAGCGCTATGGCCGACTTACCGGAAGGGGTTTATTCGCAATACCGATCCAACGCATTGGAGTATGCTGCTGACTACTGGCAAGAAAAGCAGTATAAAAAAGAGTATTCATTTCTTCTATAGTGATTTCTTTACTACCCTGAATTCGGGTAATTTTGACCTGTCAATAAGCAATTAAAAACGAAAGATATCAAACCGGTGAAGAATCGTTTATTATGGGAAATCAGTATTGCCTCGGTTTTAGCTTATATTATCATCTATCTTTTTTTTTCAGGGAATACCCGGTTTGAAGAGCTCGCCATGGGTACCGAAACGGTGTCCTATCAGGCAACGGATAGTAGCCAGTTTCTCATTCATCTTCAGCATTGGGATAGCCTCGAAACAACCTCACTGTTGGAAGGATGGAATAAGAGAGGTAGAAAGCCGGTTACTTTTTTTCTGGGCAATTCACAGACACATAGTATCAATCAAAAAAAGGAGTCAGAGGTTAATTTTATTGAACAGTTATTTGTTAATAACCAACGCAAGGGCATCGATGTGCTTTGTGTGAGTCAGCCGAATGCTGGGATGGAGCAGTTCTATCTTTCCTATATGTACCTGAAAAGCAGAGTGCCATTGAAAACGGTAGTGATCCCTGTGTTCATGGATGATATGCGGGAAGAAGGTATTCGTGCTGATGTTTTTTTTCAACGTCAGATAAGAGAGCAATTCCAGCTTGAAGATACCAGCGACATTGCGATCCGGATCAATGCAGAGTTGCGATCACAGTGGACTTCCGGTTTGGTTAAAGTCAGTGACACAACGATCCGGCAGGCAGCTCTTCCTGAACTACCCACCCTGCAGGAAAAAACAGAATCCAGATTAAACGGGTACCTGGACCACCATTCTACAGTGTGGGCCAACAGGCAGAATGTAAGGGGCGATTTTTTTAACTGGATCTACAAATTGAGAAACACTGTACTTGGCATAAAAGCCAGTACAGTCAGAAAGATGATTCCACTTCGATATGCTGCTAACCTGCACACCCTTCAACTGATCGTGGAAGACTGTATGCGCAATCATACCAAAGTGCTGTTATATATTCCACCTATCCGATCCGATGTGACTTTGCCCTATAATGATGATGAGTATGCTCATTTTAAAAGCGAGATTAATGCAATTGCTGCTTTGTATCCTGCTGATGTTTTGTATGCCAATTATGAATCGATTGTGCCCGGTGAGCTGTGGGGATATAAAGAAGCTACCAACCTGATGGATGAAAGGGAAATCGACTTCATGCATTTTCAATACAGGGGTCATCAGATACTGGCCGATTCGCTGCAGGTTCAATTGGATATCTTAAATCAAATCAGGTGATTTTTAACTCCGTAACCTTTATTCTTTTTCTGGTTGTAGTGGTTTCCTTGTATTGGGTCCTACCACGTAACCTTAAAATGTGGATGTTACTCATTGCCAGTTGTGTGTTCTATGGGTTCTGGCGATGGGAGTATTTAAGTGTTATGTTTGTTTCGGCCCTTACTGATTATTTTACGGCCATTGCCATTGGGAATACTCCAATGGAGTATAAGCGCAAAAGAAATTTCCTGTTGGCCATTACCCTGGTAGTAAACCTTGGGCTGCTCTGCTATTTCAAGTACCTGTACTTCTTTACCGAAAATACCAATCACCTGCTCTCTTTTGCCGGGCTGGATTATCAGCTTCCACTTTTCAGAGTTCTTCTTCCATTCGGTATCAGCTTCTATACTTTTGAAACCATCAGCTATACCGTGGATGTATATCGTGGACTGGTAAAGCCGGAGAAAAGTTTTTTGAATTACGGATTGTTCGTAACCTTTTTTCCAAAGCTGGTAGCCGGGCCGATCCAAAGAGCTTCTGAGCTTTTGCCTCAGTTGAAAGAACGTCCTTCCTTTCAACTTGATTTTATGAGTGAAGGACTGAAGCGAATTCTGTATGGCTTGTTTTTAAAGGTCGCACTGGCAGATAACATTAGTTCATTGGTAGATGAAGGTTTTGCACTTGATCCGGCTACCCTTTCGGCCATTGATGTGTGGATGCTTGCGTTTCTGTTTGGATTTCAGATTTATTTTGATTTCTCTGCGTATTCTCACATTGCAGTGGGCGCAGCCAAGCTTATGGGGATTACGATTCCGGAGAATTTTAACTATCCTTATATGGCCAGCTCTTTTAAGGACTTCTGGAAGCGATGGCATATTTCACTTTCGTCCTGGATCAGGGATTACCTTTACCTGCCACTTTCCAACATACGTGTTGTAAAAACAACCGGAACGGGAGGTATTGGTGAAGGACTTGAAACAACGACAAAAACTTCTAAAAACAGAGGTTTATTTTTGACCTGGGCCATCATGGGTTTATGGCATGGAGCCAACTGGACATTTGTTTTCTGGGGGCTGAGCCATGCTACAATTATATTCCTGGAGCGGGCATTGAAACCGGTACGAGACAAAGTCTCTCTTTTTAATACTTTTCTGGTGGGATGGATCATTACTTTGCCGTTGGCGATGCTGACGTGGATTCCCTTCAGGGCTAAAAATATGAACGATACGTTGACCATGCTCAGTAAAGTATTCATTCCGAAAGCCTATTTGTTTTATACCATGCGTGAGAACAATTACCTGATCACGGCACTTTTGATCTTGTTTTTTGTGGCCACCTATTTATCCACTCAGTACTTAGAAGAGCGGATTAAGCAGGTTCCTGCCTTAAGTTTCGGATTGAACTGTATTAAGTTTACGGTAATTATCATATTTGTATTTACTTTTCTCAGGCCCATCAGTCAGTTTATCTATTTTCAATTCTAAAGTATAATGATCATTCTCGGACTCAACGCTTATCATGCCGATTCTTCCGCTGCTATTTTCAGGGATGGTGTACTCATCGCTGCTACGGAAGAGGAACGTTTTCGCAGAATAAAACACTGGGCGGGTTTTCCTAGTGAAGCAATTCAGTTTTGCTTGCGCGAAGCCGGGGTGACACTGAAGGACGTGGACTACATATGCATAGGCAGAGATCCCAAAGCCAAATTCTGGAATAAAGTCGGGTACGTGCTCCGGAACGTGTTTAAGAAAAATACGTTGCTTGCTGATCGCTTTACGAACTCAAAAAAAGTAGCCAGTCTGGAAAGTGAATTCAAATCCATTAGTGATCTGAGTGAGGCGGAAGTTAAAGCCAAGATCATCAACGTAGAGCATCATCGTGCTCACCTGGCTTCGGCTTTTTTTGCGAGCCCTTTTGATGAAGCGGCCATCCTATCCATTGACGGATCCGGTGATTTTACTACCACCATGATTGCCGTGGGTAAGGGAAATCAGATTGAAGTACTTGATTCGGTAGACTTCCCTGTTTCGGCAGGACTTTTCTATTCTGCTTTCACGCAATACCTGGGGTTTCCTCATTATGGGGATGAGTATAAGGTGATGGGGCTTGCTCCGTACGGCAACCCAAGCTATGTGGATCAGATCAGAAAGATCTTGCATTTCAAATCCGATGGATTGTTTGGTTGGGATGCCGACTACTTTGTAAATCCTACAGAGATCAAATTGGATTACTCGACCCATATCCCGGAGATATCTACCCTCTATGGCAAAAAGATGGTGGAGGTATTTGGTCCGGCACGCGAACCCAAAGACGAACTCACCCAAAAGCATAAGGATCTGGCCGCAAGTGTTCAGCGTGTATGCGAAGAATTGATTTTGCATCTACTTACCTATTTGCAGAAACGTACCGGGTTAAAAAATATCTGTATTGCCGGAGGTGTAGCGCAAAACTCAGTGGCCAATGGGAAGATTTTAGAAAAGACTGCTTTTGAAAACCTGTACATACCCTCCGCGGGGCATGATGCAGGCATCAGCATGGGTAGTGCATTGTACGCCCATAATCATATTTTAAAACAGAAAAGAAGTCCTGCAGTGTATAGTGCCTATACCGGAAGCCGATTCTCCAATGAAGAGATTGAAGCATTTCTGAAACAGCGAGGAATTCAATACCAACGGCTGGAGGATGCAGCGCTTTATGATAAAATTACCGATAAACTGATCGAACCGGGAGTGGTGGGTTGGTTCAGTGGAAGGGCAGAGTTTGGTCCACGTGCCTTGGGTGCGCGTTCCATTATCGCTGATCCCAGAAATCCAAAAGCGAAAGATTTGTTGAACTCGAAGATCAAACGCAGAGAAAGCTTCCGGCCTTTTGCACCATCCATACTGAAAGAATATACGGGCGACTATTTTGAAAAGGTAGAAGACGTACCCTTTATGGAGAAAGTATTTCCGATCAGAGCCGCGCAACGGGCATCTATTCCCGCGGTGACACACGTGGACGGCACGGGCAGGTTGCAGACCGTGATGAAAGAGGTGTCACCACGCTATTATGCATTGATCGACCGGTTCAGAGAAAAAACGGGAGTTCCCATTCTGCTGAACACTTCATTCAATGAAAATGAGCCCATCGTGAACACGCCGGCAGAAGCGTTGGATTGCTTCCTTCGTACACAGATGGACATGCTGGTACTGGAAAACTGTCTGATCGAACGATAACCTGCTATAAACGAATTCAGCACGATGACGATTTCGTTGATCACGGTCTCCTACAATTCTGCAGCGACCCTTGCTCATACTATTGCATCGGTGCGTAATCAGGATTATAAAGACATCGAGTATATCGTTGTGGATGGCGCTTCCAAAGACAATACGCTTTCCATCATCAGGCAAAATGAAGATGTGATTACCAAGTGGATCAGCGAACCCGATAAAGGGATCTATGACGCCATGAACAAGGCCCTCCGTATGGCAACGGGTGAGGTGGTAGGCATCATTAACTCAGACGATTTTTACCATACGGATAATATCCTCTCACAGATCGCGAACGCTTTTGAAGATGAGAATGTGGATGCTGTATTTGGAGACCTGGTGTTTGTAGACTCGGCTAACCTGGATAAAGTAGTACGAACGTATTCCTCCAGAGGATGGCACCCGGGTAAGTTTGCCAGGGGCTTTATGCCGGCACATCCTACCTTTTTTGTTCGCAAGAAATTTTATGATCAGTTTGGGTTGTTTAAAACCGATTATCGGATTGCAGCCGATTATGAATTACTTATTCGCTTTTTATATGTGAATAAGCTTCGTTATCACTATCTTCCACTGACGATGGTAACCATGCGCAGGGGAGGAGCAAGTACGGGTGGAATCAAGAGCACGATTATTCTTAATGATGAGATTATTCGTGCCTGCAGGGAGAATGGTATTCGCACCAATGTGTTTAAGGTGTATCCAAAGTACTTCATAAAAGTGTTTGAACTTTTTACTTCCTGAATGAACCGAATACTGATCACCGGCATTACTGGTTTTGTTGGAGCCACTCTGGTTCATTATTTCAGAAAGAAGGCTGAAGTGAAGTTGTATGGGCATGGTCGTGATGCAAACCAGATCAGGCGTCAGTACGGTGATGCGGTGGAAGTAGTTCCATCATTGACAACGTCTGCCCTGGATAGCCTGAGCATCGATACGATTATCCATGCTGCCGGTATCGCACATGATCTCAGTAACACCTATGTGGAAGCCGATTACGATAAAGTCAACTACCGGGATACTGCATCACTCTACGATGCTTTTACGGCTTCCAACGCAGGCAAGTTTATCTATCTGAGCTCGATCAAGGCAGCGGTCGATCATATTTCAACGATAGCCGATGAGACGGTACAGCCCCGTCCGGTAACCCCTTATGGTCAATCAAAACTCAAAGCAGAGCGGTACATTGAATCAAAAGCACTACCTGCCCATCAGCGATTTTACCTGCTGCGTCCCTGCATGATTCATGGTGCCGGCAATAAAGGTAATCTTAACCTGCTTTATCGTTTTGTGAAAACAGGCATTCCCTATCCGCTCGGAGCTTTCGAAAATAGACGGTCTTTCCTCCATGCAGACAACCTGGCCTTCATTATCGATGAACTGGTACATCAACCCATTCCTTCAGGAATTTATCACCTGGCGGACGATGATAGCTTATCTACCAATGAAGTAGTTCGGTTGATAGGTGAGGGGTTGAACAGAAAGGTGCGTATCTGGCGTATTCCTGCATTGGTCATCAGTATTCCGTTTAAGTTAACCGGCAAGTCAGCCATGCTTGGTAAGCTAACCGAAAACATGGAGGTTTCGAACTTGAAAATAAAGCAGGCGATGGGGAAGCCACTGCCTGTCAGTAGCAGAGAAGGTCTTTTAAAAACTATTCGTTCGTTTCAATGAATACATGGATTGTTTATAGCATTTCGGTTTTTCTACTGATCAGCCTGGAGCTGCTGTATTTTCGGATAGCCGAGCGTTTTCAAATCATTGATCAACCCAACCAGCGGAGTTCACATACATTACCCACTATCCGGGGGGCAGGTATTATTTTTCCTGTGGCGGTACTCATCTGGTTTGGATTCGATCGTTCGTTACCGTACTTCGTAGGGGGCATGGTACTGATTTCCGTTGTCAGCTTTGCGGATGACCTCAAGCCAGTATCGTCAGGGCTGCGTGCAGCCCTGCATATGATCGCCATGGTGCTTTTGTTTTATCAGCTGTCGCTTTTCAACTGGCCCGTCTGGTTAATCGCCAGTGCTTTTATTGTAGCAGTGGGTGCCCTCAGTGCGTTTAACTTTATGGATGGCATCAATGGCATTACGGGCTTGTATGCTTTGGCTAACCTGGTCACCTTTCTCCTCATCCATCAGTGGATTAGTTCATTTACCGATATCCATCTTCTCGTCATTGCTACGCTGGCTGTACTGCTTTTCCTTTATTTCAACCTTCGTGTAAAGGCCCGTTGCTTTGCGGGAGATGTGGGAAGTGTATCGCTGGCATTTTTGCAGATCTTCCTGATGTTTCAATTGATAAAAGCCACGGACTCCCTGATGTGGGTGAGTATATGCGTTGTATTTGGTGTCGATTCTGTATTGACTATTCTCTATCGCATCCGGCAAAGAGAAAATATATTTCTGCCACACCGCCAGCATGTGTTTCAGTATTTATCGAATGAGTTGAAGTGGTCGCATCGGCAGGTTTCCTTGCTGTATGCCGGTGTGCAGTTCATGATTAATCTTCTGCTCATCGCAGCCTATACCTATCAGTTTTATTGGGTAAGCGCTGTTCTTATCGTCATCTACTTTATTGCTTTCTTTTTTGTGCGTCTGGCCGTGCTCAAGCAGGTGCGTGCAAAGGTCTCGTTGTAATTGCTTTTCTTTGTCGGGTGAAATCAGTTTATAATCCCTGGCTGAAACGGATATTGGATGTGGTCATCGCTTTTTTTTTGCTGGTCGTACTCTCCTGGCTGATGATGGTGATTGCATTGGTGTACCTGCTTTCATTCAATTTCCCTGTAGTGTACAAACAACCGCGTTTAGGAAAGAACCAGAAACCATTCCTGTTATTTAAATTCCGTACGCTAACCAACCAGACTGATCTCCCCTTGCTGCAACGGCAATTTGCATGGGGGTCTTTTCTTCGCCGATGGTCGCTGGATGAGCTACCACAGTTATGGAATGTACTGAAAGGAGAGATGTCGCTGATCGGGCCTCGCCCTCTTTTGATGGAATACGCTCCTTTGTTTTCCGATGAGCAGAACCAGCGTCATGAGGTGCGTCCCGGTATTACGGGGCTGGCCCAGGTGAATGGCCGTACCGCTATCTCGTGGAAAGTAAAACTTCAGTACGATGTGGACTATGTGAAACAACTTTCGCTGGCGCTGGATATAAAAATCCTGTGCAGGACGGTGGTGCTTCTTTTTTCGTTCAAAGAGGATGTATCTTTACAGGAAAAAAAATTCACCGGAAAGGAATGAAAGACATAGCCATATTTGGAGCCGGGGGGTTTGGGCGGGAGACCGCATTGATGATAAAACAAATCAATCAGGTAAAACCGCAATGGAACCTGCTGGGTTTTTTTGATGATGGTATTCAAAAAGAAGTCGATGGCCTTCCTGTACTGGGTAATTCCTTTTCATTAAACAGCTGGCAGAAAGAAATCCATATAGCGGTTGCGGTTGCCAATCCGGGTGTAAGAAAAAAGATGGTGAGCAGCATTGTTAATCCGAATGTGATTTACCCGGTATTGATTCATCCCCTGTGTCAGACCGGTGACGAAAGCAATACGTTTGGCAGGGGCACTATTCTTACCAGCGGATGTATTCTCACCACCAATGTTCATTTGGGTGAATTTGTTATCGTCAACCTGTTAACTACGATCGGGCACGATGTGACGATTGGTGATTATTCGGCTATTATGCCCAACTGCAGTCTTTCCGGCTTTGATCACATCGGAAGTGAGTGCATGATCGGAGCGGGGGCTCGCCTGTTACAAAACCTTACTGTGAACAATGGTGCTAATGTAGGTGCAGGTGCTGTGGTAACTAAGAATGTAGCCAGCAACGCCACCGTAGTAGGTGTGCCGGCAGTAAGTGTCTGAACCATATGTTAAAAGAATTCAAACCCGCGCTCACCTTTCTTATCCGGTTTCTCGGAATTTACTTTGCCGGTAATATTGCCTACGGCCTGTATGTGGAATCCTACGGTGAGCGACCTGATGTACTGACAGAGTGGGTTACCTCACAAACCACTTCTGTTTTGCAATGGTTGGGTGACGACGTGCAGGCGGAAAGCAGTACCCACTCACCGAAGGTATTCATGAAAAATGAATTCGGCACTGTGCTGAGTGTATTTGAAGGTTGTAATGGTATTAATGTGCTGATCATCTTTGTGGCCTTTGTGATTGCATTTGGCGGCAGGGCTAAAGCCATGGCGTGGTTTATTCCGGTGGGAATTCTGGTGGTGCATGTTTCCAACCTGATTCGCATTTCCTTGTTGTATTACGTATCGCTCTACTATGAGCAGTATTTTTATTACGTTCATAAATACTTTTTTACCGCTATTCTGTACCTGATTGTTTTTGTTCTCTGGGCGATATGGGTGTTGAAACTAAATGCAATCCGAAAAGACGTTTCTCCCACCTAACCGCTACCGCCTGCTCTGGATAGCCGTTGCCATTTCCATGCTGGCAGCCATGTACCTATTTCAACGATTCAATTTTCTTGGAGCGATCCTCTCGTTGGTGGGACAAAATCATTCAGCTGTACATCCCTACTATTTTTTTATTTTTAATAAAACGTGTCGCCTCATCATCAACGACTTCGGTAGTTTTATTCTTATCTTTGCCTTATTTAATGAGCGTAAGTACATGAAAGTGGCGTTGGGTGTCTTTCTTTTCGAGATCGTGTTTCTTCTTCCGCTTTACTTTGTTCTTAAGCTATCTTTGGAAGGAGATAGTGAAATTTCGTCCCCCTTACTTTCCCAGTTACACCGCCTGATCGTCAACCCCACGTTGATGTTTCTGTTGATTGCCGCTTTTTTGTACCAGCGGTTTAAGGAGGTCAGAATACCATGAGTGCGTTGTTACCCCTTTCCTATAATCCCATTGATACCCGCAGGCTGAATGTTGTTCTTGAACGCTATCAGGGTAAGCCGCATCACCGGATGGTGGCCGATTTTGAGCAGGGGCTTGTTTCAGCCACCCAATC
>JAHEZH010000105.1:15477-20307 GCA_023251155.1 Flammeovirgaceae bacterium
TTAATTCCGGCTCGGCCGCCATCCACATGGCGTTGTGTGCGCTTGGTATTGGTGCGGGTGATGTAGTCATTGCCCCTTCCTTTACCTACGTGGCCACCATCAACCCCATTTTATACCAGGGGGCCACGCCTGTATTTGTGGATTGCGAAAAGGACACCTGGAACATGGACCCTGATCTGCTGGAGCTGGCTTTAAAGAAAGAAACGGAGAAAGGAAGCCAGGTGAAAGCCATACTGGTGATGCACAACTACGGTATGCCTGCGCAGATGGACCGTCTTCTTCAGATAGCCGCCACCTATCAATTACCCGTGATTGAAGATGCTGCTGAAGCGGTAGGTTCCCGCTATAATGGAAAGCAGGCAGGAACTTTCGGTAAACTGGGCATCCTTTCATTCAATACCAATAAAGTGTTTACCACGTACGGGGGTGGGGCCTTGCTTACTTCCGATGAAAGCCTGGCCAAACGCGTACGTTTCATGGCTTCGCAGGCGCGTGAAAACCTTCCGTACTACGAACATCATGAGGTAGGCTATAACTACCTGATGGGCGCCCTCAATGCGGCCTACGGTCTTTGTCAGCTCCCTTACCTGGATCAGGAGATAGTAGCGAGGAGGAACATTTTTGAACGCTATCAGGCCGCTTTGGCTCATTTACCATTTCAACAAGAACCGCATGGCCATTACTCCAACCGTTGGCTGCCAGCGGTTTTGTTTGACGATGAAAGCACACGCCATGCCCTTGCCGCAAAACTGGCCGGCCATGGATACGAAACGCGCCCGCTGTGGCGCCCGATGCACTTGCAGCCTGTATTCAAAGACTATCCGTACTATGGCGAACAACTGAGCAAACAGCTCTTTGAGCGGGGGCTTTGCCTGCCGGCAGGCACTACTTTCAGCGAAGCACAGCAGCAGGAGGTGATTCGCCTGATTACGGAATAGGCAAGCGCTCAGACTAAAGCACCTCCCATCTATAACCTATTCCTTTTTGCAGAAGGTTGCAACATTTACTGTTGAGTGAGCCCGGTATTTTAAACTTGTCCCAAATCAGAACGGGATGTTCCCATCTTGAGTTCATTGCTCTTTGTTGTTGCTGCATTACTATTCAGGCTTAACAGGCTTCTAATTTGGGGCAGGGAAGGGCTTCATGCGCTCTCCATCCATGTTAGCGTGGGCAGATACGGGCTTCAGCTTGATATTTTACGCCAATGACAACACGTGTTAGTTTTATCCGACATTCCTATCCATGTATTTTCCTTTTCTAAGGCATAAAAATTGGTTACATTTAACTTAAATTTGCAATTAACTGTGATTGATAAGATTTAATATACTTAACTGGATACTTATTGATTCACTAAAAAAGGAATTGGACCCCGGCCACGAATTTTAATTTGATGAAGACAAAGCTACTATTTTACGTGAGTTTGAAAATAACAAGATATCTTACCCTGATCGCATTGATAGCAGGTTCCATCTCATCATATGCAGCGACCAGAACGCTTAGTGCAGTCAATGGAAACTGGAATAATTCCGCACATTGGACTGGTGGACTTACTCCAATTGCAGGAGATGATGTGGTCATTAGCGGTTCGGGCACATGTACTATCCCAAGCGGCAGTACGGTTCTTGTTAATAATATCACAATCAACGCCTCGCGAACTCTTTCTGTTAATAATGCAGCAGCCCTTAATTTTAGTGGTACACTTACTGTTAATGGTACGCTTACCTTGCAAACCAATGGTAGCTCTAATGTAAATGGCGGAGATATTACAATTGCAGGGACCCTAAATCAGAATGGCAGTGGAACTGTAACGGTAAACAATCTTACCAATAATGGGTCGTATAATTACAATAATGGCAATATTACTATATCGGGAAATTTGATAAGTAATGGAAGCTTTAATAACGGTAATATTCTATCCTCCTCTGGACTGGCCATATTTGCGGGTGCGTCTACTCAAACTATTTCTGGAGTTGTTGATCTTAATAACCTAACTATAAATACAGGTGCAAATGTTTCTTTAGATGACGCTGCAGTGTTAGGTATTTCTGGTACTTTGACCTTAGATGGAACAGCCACCTTTGATGCAGATGGACCAAGTGGTACGGGCTTGTTTACGCTGTATTCGTTAGGAGACTCTCCTACTTTTGATGGTTCAATTGCAACTTTGGCTACTCCAGGCAATTTTTCCGGCCAGATTATCGTGCAACGTCATATGGCTATAGCTGGTCCCAATAACAATCGTATCTATCGTTATATCTCTTCGCCTGTTCAAAATGCTCCGGTATCTCAGCTTCAGGTTACTGTTCCGGTAACAGGCGCTTTTTCAGGATCAAGCACGTGTTCCAATTGCTCAACTAATCAGTCCATGTTTGCTTATGATGAAACAGTAACAGGAGACCTGAATCAGGGATTTATTAACTTTCCTTCCGCCAGCAATGCTGAGACTTTGACTTCTGGTAAGGGATATGCGATGTACATCCGTGGTGATGTGGATCCGATTCTCTCAGCAGGAAGTGCAATGTGGTGGGTTCATGGTAATATTAATTCAGGTACAGTTAATTTTCCGATTACGTATACCAATACCGGAAGCCCCGCAGATGATGGATGGAATCTCATTGGTAACCCTTATCCTTCAACCATTGATTGGACATCATCTGGCTGGAGTTCCTCTCAAGTTGGAAGTACAATGAGTTATATTGATAATGTAAACGGTCAGGTTAGAGGGTATGACAAAACTTTAGGTGCGATCAACGGTGGATCTGAGTTTATTGCCTTAGGCCAAGGGTTCTATGTTCAGGCCAGTGCTGGAGGAGCCTCACTGAGTTCGGATGAAACAGTGAAAGCAGCGGGTACACAAACTACATTTTATCGCACTAAATCAATAGATAACCTGATGCGGATTGAGTTAGCACAAGGAAATGTATCGGATGAAACCCTTATTTACTTCACGAAGGAAGCTACGGATGATTTAAACAAGGGAAAGGATGCATTCAAGATGAAAAACGTATCGGGCTTTAATCTGTCCAGCCTGTCATCGGATAAATATAAACTGGTGGTAAACTCCATGGGTGTGCTTACTGAGCAAACCAAGACAATTGCCCTGGATGTGGCGAATGTTGTTAGCGGCTCTTATCAGCTCCGTTTTAACAATCTAGGGTCTTTTGCAGCTGATTTGCCAATTAAATTAGTGGATAAATTTACTGGTTCAGAAACAGATCTTAGAACTACTACTACCTATAGTTTTACTGTAGATTCTGCCAAGCCTGAAAGTTTCGGTTCATCACGATTCACTGTGGTGCTTGGTCAAAACCTGGTTACTGCCGTAGAGTCTACATCTGAATTTGATATTGTAGCCTATCCTAATCCTACGAAAACGGAATTTTCTTTGAAGTTGAGCGGACTAACCAAACCTTATGTAAGTGTGCAAAACTCGGTCGGTCAGTTTATTGCTGAGGTTCCACTGGTGAAAAAATCCAATTCATATGAAGGGTCGTTTGATCTTACCTCACGTGCCTCAGGCATCTATTTTATTAAGGTTGTTGAGCTGGAAAACGGCAAAGTAAATGTCAAGAAGATTCTAAAAAATTGAGCTTTTAAATGAAAAATAAAACGTTGGGTGTTTTTGCTATTTTTTTGATCGTATCACTTTCAGCAAAAGCACAACCTGGTAACCCAGGAGGTGGCACGGATCCTGATGTACCTATTACAGGTATAGAAATACTTATCGGTATTGGTAGCGCATTTGGTGTAAGCCGGTTTTTTAAAGGAAAAGGAAAATCGAATAAACCAGTCGAATAAAGAGCAGTGATCGTTCGCCTCATTCGGAATCTTCAGATACTCCCTCGTTGGGTCATCATCATTATTGACCTGATCATCATTTCTTCTTCTGTTTTGCTGGGTTACTTACTGCGCTTCAATTTCGTGCTCAGTGATATTATCAAGAACCACTATCAGGACGGTACGCTGCTTTTTGTGGGATGCGGCCTGGTATCCATCATCATTACTGGCAGCTACAGAGGGATTGTACGGTATACGGGCATGGAAGACGGGGTGCGCATTTTCGGGATGATTGCCTTGAACTGCGTGCTTGTTTGTGGCATTAATCTGGTCGTGTTCTACAATAATCATTACAGCATTATTCCTTACTCCGTTGTATTGATTACGTTGCTTTCTTCTTTCCTTTTCCTGTTCAACTACCGCTTGTTGGTGAAGCACATGTTTTCCTATTATCGCCATCGTACGATCAAGAACTTCCGGGTGATGATTTTTGGGGCAGGGCAGACGGGAGTGGTGACCCGCCACGTGATTAACTCTACCCCCCGTATGCAGGTGATGGGTTTCATTGAAGACAATCCGAATAAAGCCGGGAAGGTGCTGGATGGAGCGAAGATCTATTACGGCAAAAGCATCGATCTGGAAAGTATACTGCTTGACCTGAATATTGATGAACTGGTCATCACTGTGAAAGACATTTCCCTGGACAGGAAGAACGAGCTGGTTGACCTGTGTATGCGTAACCAGATCAAGATCAGAACCATTCCCGCTGTAGAGAAGTGGGTGAAAGGAGAGCTGAGCTTTAACCAGATCAAGGAAATCAATATTGATGATCTGCTCGGCAGGGAGTCGATCAAACTGAACAACCGTGCTGTAGAAGAAGATATTCGTGGCAAGCGTGTGGTAATCACGGGTGCTGCCGGATCGATCGGCTCTGAACTGGTGCGCCAGATCATTTCATTTCAGCCTGCATGCCTGATTATGATCGATCAAGCCGAATCTCCCTTGTATGAGATTGAAAGAGAAGCAAGGTCATATGGTAGCAATAGCCAGATT
>JAHEZH010000230.1 GCA_023251155.1 Flammeovirgaceae bacterium
AAGTATAATCAACGGCAGTGTATTGAACGAAGCCAGATTAACTTCCGCCAGGAGTTTACTTTTTCCATACGGAGTTACCGGCTTCGACACTTTCTTTTCCGTGATGGTATCAAAGCTGTTATGCAAAGGACCTACGGCTGCAAGACTGCTGATGAATACAAATTTTTTAAGCTGCTGCCCATAAGCGACTGCAGCTTGTGCCAGGTTCATCGTGTACAGTGCATTCACACGATCATAGTCTTCGGTATGGTGGGCTTTGGTTGCACCAGCAGCGTGAACAATATAATCGTAATTATTTTCGGTGAGGTTTTTAAGTAATGCACGTGGATCTTCATAGTCCAGTGAAGTGAACTCAATCGGGAAATTCTTCAGCTGCTCCACCGGACTATGTCTCCGAACGGCAGCCGTTACTTCAAATCCTTGCTTCACGGCTTCTTCTACAAGATGGTATCCTAGGAAGCCGCTTGCACCAGTAATGAGGAGTTTTTTGCTCATAGCGCCTTTTCGTAAATCCGGTACTTCTTGTAAGGTATTGCTTCCATTTGCATGAGCGCATTATTCATCAGTGTATTGTTTTCCAACACCCATGATGCTTCGGCTGCAGTAAATCTCTTTTTGCGATAAGCCAGTATGAACGATGCATAGAAGCATGCTTCGATACCCAGTTTCCGGTATTTATCTACTACCCCCAGCGCAATGATGCGCACCGATTTTATTTTCTTTATTCCGAAGAGCAACTTGAATAGGCCGAAGGGAAACAGTCTTCCTTTTTTGACACGGATCAGTACTTCGTTGATATTGGGGATAGCCAAAGCGAATCCTGCAATTTTTCCTTCGTGCTCTGCCACCAGGCAGAAGTCAGTATCAATTAACAGCTTCAGGTCTTTGGCCAGGTATTCAAACTCGGCCGCGGTCATAGGTACAAAGCCAAGGTTTTTATCCCAGGCTGAATTGTACACTTCATGTATCCGTTTTACTTCTTCTTTAAAATCTTTTATACGTACCGACCGGATCGTGATTCCTTTTTGATTCAACCGCCTGGTCAGTGTGTCCAGCATGCGCACCGGTTTATGGTCAGCCTGATCTCCGGCGAATTGATGTGCCAGTAAATCCACTTTTCGGGTAAGGCCGTAGTGGTTAAGCAGGGTTTCGTAGTACGGCTTGTTGTACGTCATCATTGCAAAAGGAGCACTGTCGTACCCTTCAATCAATAAGCCACAGGTTTCGTTGGTCGAAAAGTTGACTGGGCCGATTAACGTGTTTGCACCATTTTGCTTTACCCATTCACTGGCTTTGTCGAGCAGTGTGCCAGCTACCTCCTGATCATTGATGGTGTCAAAAAAGCCAAAGAAGCCATCCGTGGTTTTGTTGAATGCATTATGATTACGATTCCATATGGCAGCTATTCTTCCGGCAAGACGATCGTCTTTATACGCCAGATAAAGTTCGATGATTGAATGATCATGAAACGGATGTTTGCCCGGGGTAAGTAAATCACGCTGAGCGATGAACAGCTCAGGAACATAATGGGCATCATCCTTGTACAGGTCGTGCGGAAAATCAATAAAGGCTTTCAGCTTACTTTTAGAGTCTACTTTCTCAATACGGATCATATACTTTGCTTGGCCGTGAATACGCCCGTATGTTGAAATGCTTTTGAAAGTTTATCGACCGCTTCATCAATCTGTGCCAGGGTGTGCGTGGCCATCAATGAAAAGCGAATGAGTGAAGCGTTGGAAGGAACAGCGGGAGATACGATAGGATTAACAAAGACACCGTTGGCCTGCAAGGCACGGGTAACCATGAATGTTTTTTCATTATCGCGTATATAGATCGGAATGATCGGACTTTCCGATTCACCAATATCAAATCCTTCTTCTGTTAAAAGGTGTTTGGCGTAATGTGTATTGCGCCACAGGTTTTCCATGTGCTCAGGTTCGGTTTCGATAATGTCCAGAGCGGCGAGTACACTGGCTGCAGAAGACGGAGTCATACTGGCACTGAAGATCAACGCACGGGCATGATGTTTCAGGTATTCAATGGTTTCGAAATCACTGGCAATAAATCCGCCAAGTGAAGCCAGTGATTTACTGAATGTACCAGTGATCATGTCTACCTGGTGGGTGAGGTTGAAGTGAGAAGCGGTGCCGGAACCCTTATATCCGATTACTCCAAGGCTGTGTGCGTCATCCACCACGATGCTTGCATTGTATTTCTCGGCCAGCGCAACCATTTCCGGTAATTTTACAATGTCACCTTCCATACTGAAGATCCCGTCTACTACAATTACTTTGATTGACTCCTCCGGAATGCTTCTCAGTCTTCGTTCCAGGTCATTCATATCGTTATGACCATACTTGATTACTTTCGAGAAGGAGAGACGTGTGCCATCGATGATGGAGGCGTGATCCGATTCATCCAGAATAAGATAATCGTTACGACCGGTGATACCGGCCAATGCACCCAGGTTACTTTGAAAGCCTGTACTGAAAACAAGAGCAGCATCTTTGCCGACAAAAGCAGCGAGGCGATTTTCTAATTCGATATGTATATCAAGCGTGCCGTTGAGGAAACGGGAGCCGGCACAGCCCGTACCGTATTTATCGATAGCCGCTTTGGCTGCCTCTTTTATTTTGGGATGGTTGGTCAACCCCAGGTACGAGTTGGAGCCAAACATGAGCACATTCTTATTATGAATAAGCACGGAGGTGTCCTGTGCGGAAGAGATCGGGCGGAAATACGGATACACTCCGTTCTCTCTGGCAACAGCAGCTGTTTTGTAATTTCCCAGCTTGGCTCGTAAAGGTTTCATCATAAGCAGGTAACGCAAAATTCGTGTTTTGCTATTTTTTAAAATATCTGATTTTTGGACTAAAAACGTTTTTCAGTCCAAAATGGATTAAAATTTTTTATTCTTTTTTCAGTTTTTTACATCGGTTATCTGCTTCCTGTTCATGAACATATCAGCTTAGACGTTCTCTGTTGAGTAGTTATTTTAAAAAAGTCACTTTTTTTTTATCCCGTTGGCCAGGATGTTCAGAATCAAGTCCATCCGGTCAGTCATTTTCTTCATTTGGCTATCTTCCAGAAGGCTTCTTTCAATACCTCGCAGTGCGGATAACATTACAAATGATAGATTATCAACATCTTCTTTCTCCATCTTTCTAAACTCTCCTTTCTGCACTCCAAAATGGAGAATGGATCGAAGTAATTCCAGCTCCTGCGCTTCATACACTTTCTTGTTTTTTCGGATCAGTGCAGGATTGTCATTGATTTCGCCGCAGACAATATTAAAAAGAGCGATGCGCTGATTCAAAAGCTTAAGTCTGGTTAACGTAAAGGCTTTTAGTTTTAGTTCCGCAGTGGTTGCTTTTTCTACGGCTTTTTTCACCTGCACGAAAACTTCGGCCATGTCTTCCTGGATTACAGCCTCAAAGATTTCGTCCTTGCTGGTATAATAATAATAGAGTGTACTCTTGCCTTTGCCCGCTGCCCTGGCAATATCTTCCATGGTGGTTTTAAGAAGCCCAAAGCGCTGAAAAAGCTCGCGTGCCGAAAGGATAATCTCGGCTCTTATTATTTCGTCTTTGTTTAAAACAGGAATGTCGACCATGGGTTTCTCAGTTGTTTACTATAAATTCAAACGATTGAAATTAATACAAAGGTAGCTAAAGCATTTAAAACGGTCATGCAGGAAAGGATTAAGTGTGAATTAACTTATCGGTTCATACATCTTCAGTGGTAGATAAGCGCTCATCTGATGTACAATTTATCTGTTGGTTCGCTAAGTCAGACCAGTTCATGCCTACTTTTGAACAACGAAAATACAGCATGAATTCACTCTTATCCGAAATGTTTATCTTTAAATGCGATTTTTTGGTGTGATTTGATGTTACTCATTAGTAATCGAAAACAATCGGAGTACACGTTAGCGATATGGATGGTTTAATTCTGGGCCAATGACGGTAATAAATGAAAGAGAGATAACAGCGCGCATCCGGCAGCACGTTCACTCTATTTTTCGCCTGCACGAGAGTGAAGCGTTTATCTATCATAACATCGACCACACGGGAAGGGTAGTTCAGGCGGCCCTGGAAATCGCCAGGCATTATGAGCTAAGCGAAGAGGATCACTTTGTGCTGGTAGCTGCTGCCTGGTTTCACGATGTAGGGTATTTTGACGACATCACCAGGCACGAAGAGAAAAGCGCGAAACAGGCGCAATTGTTTTTACAGTCAGAAGGAGTAGGGCAGGAAGTAGTTGACCGGGTTACGAGCTGTATTATGGCTACCCGAATGCCCCAGCAGCCCAAAAATCTGGTGGAACAAATATTATGTGATGCCGATTTGTTTCACCTGGGTACCGAAGAGTTCAGCAAGAACAATAAGATGATGCGTGAAGAATGTAAAATTCTTCAGCACCGCTATTTTTCTAAGAAGGACTGGAGTACCCAATCCATTTATTTTCTGAAATCACATCAATACCATACCGAGTATGCCCGCAAAATGCTGAACGGGGGCAAACAGAGGAACAAAGAAAGTCTTGAAGCAACGGCAGCAGAAGCGGACGATGATCAACCGGCAGCGACAGAAAAGCAAGTAAAAGGAAAAATGAAAAAGGATAAAAAGAAAAAGCCCAAGCGTGGAATTGAAACGATGTTCCGCATTACCTCCAATAACCATCAGCGGCTGAGCGATATGGCGGATAACAAGGCCTCGATAATGATTACCGTTAACTCCATCATCTTGTCCGTGTTGCTGAGTGTGTTGTTACGAAAGATCGAAGAGAATCCCACGCTTACGATTCCGGTCATTCTTCTGCTGTCCGTCAATGTAATTACCATTATTTTTTCGGTGCTGGCCACGCGGCCACAGCTTACCTCGGGTATCTACACGCAACAGGAAGTAGAAGATAAAAAAGTAAACCTTTTGTTCTTTGGTAATTTTTATCGAATGAACCTGAAGGATTATACACACAGCATGTTCCAGATGATGGACGACAATGACTATCTGTATAAAAGTTTGATCAAGGATGTGTATTCACAAGGTGTGGTGCTGGGAAGAAAATACAAACTGCTTCGCTCTGCGTATAATGTTTTTATGTTTGGTATTGTAGTTTCGGTGATCGCTTTTTTAATAGGTTCACTGGTGTCTTTATAGTAATGCACCCGTTTAATTTGGCAAGTTGTATTTTATTTCTCCCCATGGCATGAAATGGTTAAGATGTAGTGGTTGGTATACAGCACTTTTGTTTATCGGCAGTGTGGTCATGCATTCCTGTGTGAATAAACCGGTATATGAAAATCCGGAAGGATATGACTTCTCCAGGCCGGAGCGAATTTTTATGAAAGAAGATCTGCTCGAGATTTCGGGCATTACGTTTCATCACGATAATATTGATTCTGCTTTTGCGGTCAATGATGAGCAGGGAAAGGTGTATCGTTTCAAATCGCTGAAGAAAAAGCCGGACTTCGTGCGCTTTGGTAAGCAGGGGGATTATGAAGACATCGCTGCCTACAAGCGATTTGTTTTTGTGCTGCGCAGCGATGGCCAGTTGTTCTCATTCTCGCTGGACAGCATTCGCGATAAAGAAGTGACCTCCCGGAGATGGAAAGATCTTTTACCGAAAGGTGAGTATGAAGGTATGTTTATCCATGAAGCCGAGAGCAAGCTCTATGTTTTGTGTAAGGAATGCGAAAAAGAGAAAAAATACATTTCGGGATTTGAATTTGACTTAGTTGGCGACAGCGTGCACCTGGTGAACACATTCAGTATTGATACCCGGGATTTGCGTGAAAAGTACGGGATGAAGTGGGGATTCCGGCCATCGGCACTGGCCTGGAATAAATCGACCCGGGAATGGTATATTATCTCTTCTGTGAATAAGATGCTGTTGATCACCGATTCAGGCTGGGATATTAAAAAAGAGTATGAGCTCAATCCCAAAGTATTTATTCAGCCGGAAGGAATTGCCTTTGATGCCAATCGCAACCTGTATGTTTCCAATGAAGGAAATGAAACACGGAATGGAAATGTAGTGCGCTTTATGCTTCATCCGGAAAAATAGAAAAACGATTTGTTCAGGCTGATAAGAAGTAATTATTAATAAAGAACATACAGCAACGCGATGAAGGTATTTTATCACTACTCATTGATGGACAGAATGTAAATTTTAATCCCCTTGGGATGAACAGTTTAATGGGACAGGATCAATGAAATCGGAATTACAAGTTATTAACCAGCGGCTGGTAAAATATACCAGGGACGGAAATACGACCCTGTCATTTGTTCATTTCTTTGAGCACATCAAACGGCAGGCAGCAAGTGAGCGGACCGTAAAACGATATATTTTTCAGCACATCATTGAGCAGTTTGAGAAAAATCCAGGCTGGTTGCAAGACATCTCTGCAGCGACTGCTTCCGATTATCGTTTTTTATATGAGTTGGTCTATGCGGCAATCGTTCCTGCTATAGCCGATGAACGCTCTTATCTATGGGGATTAGGTATGCCGGTGAGCCCGACTATTTTTTATGCCACTGATGCTTTCTATTCGCTATTGCAACGAAGACTGAATTCAGAAATTCCTGATTCTCTTCGCTATTCCGAAGAGGCACGGCTGGATCACTGGCATTATACCTTTGTTTACTCCCTGGTGCTTCGGGAGATTTATCATTTCCCGGTACTTCCACACGATGAATTCACCTATTCCTACGTGGAAGAAGAAACCGGACTGTTGAAATACCTGACGCTGAAGTCGGACCAGCAGTTTGTAAAAGTGCGGTCTGTAAACGAGTCTCCCAGGCTGAATATAAAAATGATTTCGGGTGCGATGGACCGGCACGATGTGGAATACCTGCTGGAGCATCTGCCATTGCATCATTTCTCTTTTGAAGGATTCTCCGTGCTCACGGTTTCTGATTCTACTGCCTTGAATATCCTGGAAAATATTCGCAATACGGTAGTAGAACAAAATCCGCGCGACCTGGTATCTACCTATGAGGAAGCATTGACACTGATGAAGTCCATGATCGGAAATGTGAATGTGAATTTTGGAATACTTCCCTTGATGGAAATCAACCACCACCTGGTCGTTCCCTATTCCAGCATTCCATTTAGTTTTTTAGTCAAGACTTCGCGCGACTTAAACATTCCGGAAGAAGTATTTCTTGAATACTATAGAAAATACAGAACCGACCCCAAGTTATATTTCTATCGTGCCAGTGACGAGCGTGATGAACTATCCCCGTTTGCGAAAATATTCCATCAGACCAGGATCGATACACTCGCGCTGATTCCCGTTTTTCATAACAATAATCTGGTGGGATTGCTGGAGGCCCATTCGTATGAAGCATCTGCATTGAATGAATCTTCGTTGGCTTTGCTGGAACATGTGCTCCCCTTACTGGCACAATTGCTTCAGAAGAATATTCATGACTTTAACTCGTATATCGATTACAAGATAAAAACCAGTTTTACTTCCATTCAGCCTTCGGTAGAGTGGAAGTTCAGGGAAGCAATATGGAATAACATGAAGGAGCTGAAGTTTGACAGACGTAAGTTGTCGGTGCCTACGGTTTCCTTTTCGCATGTGTACCCCATGTATGGAGCAATTGATATTCGCAATTCTACAGTAGAACGGAATAAAGCACTTCAGGCAGATTTGCTTGTTCAGATGCAGGCACTCATAGCTGCTTTACTGATTATCGAAGAAGGTACTTCGTTACTTAAAGCTTCTGAATTATTAGTCAGCAGCAAGCGGT
>JAHEZH010000106.1 GCA_023251155.1 Flammeovirgaceae bacterium
CTTTGGTTAGTTCACTGGCAACGAAACGATCGAGGTGCCTGGCCTGCCACATCAGACTTTTTAATCCCCTGATTTTATAGTCAAAGTTTTCTCCGTTCGGCATGGCCCACTCCCTGTCTGCCAGCCAGGGAAGAAGACCATCCCATCTGGAGAACGCATGATCCCTGTCTCGCGGCACTGGACGGAAGAGTTCGCCACCGGAAGTTTTAAATCCGGCCCACTTCCAGTTGTCTTCGTGCTTGCTCCAGTCACCCACCCAAAGATCCAGCATCCTTGCCCTGGCAAACTCTTCACGGTCCACTTTGTTGGATGGATCATCATAGAGTTTGTCAAACATTTTAAAACTCTTTTCAATATGATCCGCTCCGGCAAAGATTTTTTCTTTGTCCATTTTATCCGTAGGCCTCACCTCCAGCATTCCAAAAAGATTTTTATAATCGGTATTGAAGATACCGAGCCGTGGATGTTCAGGTAACACATAAAGTTCTGGCGTAGCATGAAGAAGATGCACTTTATCCATCAGGTAAGAAACCGTCATGGCTCCATAGGGCTGCTGCGTTGTAGTCTGATCTTTCAGAAACTCCGAAACGATCGTTCCGCGAAGTTCATATCCCAATGCCTTGGAAGGATCTTTGTCAACCGAACGAAACACATATTCCATTCCGTTCTCTGCTGAAAATTTCAGAGAGGTGGTCTGCCTTCCGCCCCCTTTGCCTACTGCTGTTAACCCTCCGAATGTAGTATCCATGTTAAGGTAAGGAACCTTCACGGGAACCGTCCATGATCTTCGGTAATGACGACCTAACCAGAATTCCTTGAACGCGCTGCTTTTGTATTCTTCGCCTGCAATCGCCATTGTGTAGTTAGCGGAATGATATTCTGAACCCTTATCACTGTCAGCGGAGGTGGTTTTTTGTATACACGTATTTACGCGTGTGTTGACTAATGTGGAGGCGATAGGCGAACAGGCAGAACTCATCAGTAGGTTTTCTTTGTCCGCTCCTCCGGAGGGATCATATAAGCGATAGCCCACTTCACCGTTGCTGCGGTAAGAAACTTCAATAAATCCGGCACGTGAAGAATGCAACAGTGCCCGCTGCGAGGAGGCGGTATAATTGCCATCCGATAATGCACCACTGTTGATATAAAAATTCTGCCCTGCTTTCGATATGGATTGATTGTGTTCATGCCCTGATGAGAAGATCACCGAAGAGTAACTTTGCAACACTCCCTGCATCTTTAGGCGAAAGGCATTAAAGTTGTTGTTGTGAATGTCCTTGCTGCTTCCTACGTTTTGATGGAACCCTGTGCGTATACTTCCTGCCAATGGAGGAAAAAGATAATCCGTTGCTGCAAATCGTCCTCCATAATTTCCTAACGACTCCATCGGAAAGTGCGAAATCACCATGACATTCTTTCCATCGTTCTCGTCCAGAATACCTTCCAGCTCTTCAATAAAAATATCGGTGTCAGCAATCGAACACACACCATCGGAAGGAATGGGTTTTTCGTGGGAATGATTCCACCACTGTGAGTTAATCACTACCATTTTTACGCTGGAGGTAAATTCAAATGTCCATGGTCCAGGGCACCCGTGCTGGAGGAATAGATGAAAGCGTGCATGCTTATTCTTTAGCAGATCTTTTTCCAATGCCTGTATTTTCTTCCAGCCCTTCTTACCGGTATCATCCCAGTCCATGTCTCCCTGGTTTAGTAACACCTGTAGCCGGGGAAAAGTATCTAGCAAATGATTTACCCGGGATTGCCACTCATGAATTTCTTTTTCCTGCCATTTTTCAGGGAAGAGGTCTCCATTCAGTACCCACAGTATGTCTTGCTGATGAGTACCGCAATACGAATGGATGGCATCAAATAGCAGGTCAGGGTTTTTAAGTTCGGATGTATTGCCGGTCAGAATGACTTTGGCCTCTTGTGCTACCATTCTGGTGGTCAGAAAAGCAGTCAGGCAAAAAAGCAAGACAGGTCTTAAAAATAACAGTGCGGGAGGCATGGGATTGAAATCACGTACGAATAAAAATAAAATTATCCTCATTGTTGCTGCCTGAACCAAATGAAATGTGGTTACTTGATATTTTTATTAAGGGAGACGAAAATGGTATTGATCGGGCAAGAGAATTAAGAGAATCACGTATTCCATTTGTCTATATATCGGCCAATTCAAATGCCGATATCTTACATGCTGCTAATGATACACAGCCAGAAGGCTTTATTGTGAAGCCTTTTCGAAAGGAAGATGTTTATCCACTCTCGCGGTAGTGAAAAGCAAACAACGGGAATGTAGAAATAAGAAATGCCTGAGCGACTAAAACTCCACAATAAACATTCGTTGATTTTTTATTCCCTTACTGTAAATCATGCGAACGTTTTCCTGAAGAAGGGACTATTTAAAATTTGTCCTTCATCGGAAGATCTCATTTAGTTTAAGTATGATTTTCATGTTAAGGAGACGATGATGCCTTATAATGATTGAAGTAAAATCTACCAAGTTTCTCGATATACTGGATTAGTATGCTGGCCCGGCACATCTCTTTTGATCTGCGCTTGGCCTCGTGACTCCATTTGATTGATAGTAGGCATATTTTGATATAGGATCGTTTTAAATGCCGATTCAACACATATTCCCCAATGTCTCTGTTCATGGGTAAAGTAGATAATTTGTTTTTTTAGACAATTACCCTATCATTATGTCAGGTTTCGTCATCTTTAATTCTTTTCCAATTCGTGCCTAGCCTGAAGAACGATAGAGAACAGGAACTTTTAAAAAGCTTTCAAAACGGTGATAGCGCTGCCTTTGAAGCGATTTTTAATTTATACTGGCAGCATTTGTATCGTATCGCCAATCGCAGTTTGCGGTCGCACGAAGAATCTGAAGAGGTTGTGCAGGAACTATTCACTACCCTGTGGCAGCAAAAAAGTACGCTGCGGATACTCGATATTTCTTCCTACCTGAACGGTGCGATAAGAAAAAGAGTCATTGATAAGATCAGATCTAAACTGGTGCATGAAAAATACTGGAATTACTACAGTGCACTCCGCATCGATCATGATCAGAGTACGGACAATACCGTTGGCTTTAATGAACTGAATCAGGAATTGGAAAAAGCAATTGACCGGCTTCCCACCAAATCCCGTCAGGTGTTTAAACTTAACCGCCTGGAAGGCAGATCAGTTTCTGAAATTGCGACCTCACTGAAGATTTCAGAGAGAGCCATTGAGTACCATCTGACCAAGTCCCTGCGGGTGCTGCGTGTTTACCTCAAAGATTTTATTCTGCTGGTCATTTTCGCACTGGATTTGAATTAATTCAGCCCTTGTTTCACGTGATTTTACCGTTTCAGGACGGTAAAAAATTTCTGTTTTGACGGAATTAAATTCTGCCCTGAAAAATAAATCCGAAATTTTTTAATCGCCTTTACGGTAAAAACAGAGTTGTTCGTCTTTAGGGTATTACCTGCAAAACCGAAAACTCTTACCCCGATGAACCGTAAGGAATTTGATTCCCTTTTACTACGCTATTTGAATGATCAATGTACTGATGAAGAGCGTGTTTACGTAGAAGCCTGGTTTGATGCCACTCAAAGGAAAGGGAGCGAGTTGGACACCCTGCCTGACGAAGGCCTTCAGGAAAAACTCTGGAATTCCATTGAAAAACGAGCATCGATCCGTACGTCCGGCTCTGGTGGCTGGAAGTGGGTGAGGATAGCTGCTGCCGTTTTTATATTTATTAGTACTGCCCTGGTATCCTATTCGGTTTATCTGAAAACATCCGAAGACAAGGGGATGGCCGTCATTCCATCTGAAGTACCCGTTGTCAGAATCTCCAATACGGCAAATGTTATTAAGGAAATCCATCTTCAGGACGGAAGTAATGTATTGCTCCATCCCGGGAGTGAGTTAACCTATCCTGAAGCATTTGCATCTGTTCGCGAAGTAGAGCTTACCGGAGAAGCATTTTTCGAAGTAAAACGTGACCCTGCTCATCCTTTTCTGGTACATACCGGAGATGTGACCACACGCGTATTAGGTACCAGTTTCCTCATTCAGGCCTACAATGAGCAGAAAGAGATAAAGGTAGCTGTTACCTCAGGACGTGTATCCGTTCTTTCAAAATCGCTGGAATCCTTTTTCCGGTTCTGGAAGAACAAAGAAGAGTTTATTCTCACGCCCAATCAGCAGTTGGTTTACAACAAAGACTACAAAACCTCAACAAAGCAGCTGGTAAGTCAACCGAGAATGATTCTGCCGAATGCGTCTAAAGAATTAGTGCTTACGAATGAACCGGTGATCAAGCTGTTCAAAGCCCTTGAAAAAATATATGGCGTAACCATCCAGCAAGATGAAAAGGTGCTGGCCAACTGCACAATCACTACCGAGATGACCGATGAGGGATTGTTTGAACGTATGGATGTAATCTGTCACGTGCTCAACGCCAGTTATACCGTGAGTGGTACAACGATCATCGTCAACTCTACCGGTTGTAGCAACTGAATTTTACCTATGCTAAAAAGAAATACCAAACTAAACCAACCACCCAGCGCCTATGAATAGATAGAGACCAAAACAAAAAAATGAGGGCCGGTAATGCTTCACCATCACCAGCCCATTAAAGCTACCTGCCAATGGCGGGAGAACTCGATTTTTGCCTTTTTCAAAACAAAACATCTAAATCTATGAATAAACCTAAACCTATTCCAAATGGGTTATTGCTCTTTTTTATGCGAGTAGCAGTGGTCAATATCCTCATCACTGCTTTTACAGTGAGTATGACCTATGCGATTGACTCAAAAGCACAGGAAATTTTAGACCGCAAAGTTTCCATCCAGGTAGAGGACACCGAAATTCAGGAAGTGCTCTCCATGATCAGCAAACAAGCGAAAGTAAAATTTACCTATAACCCGCAGCGTATACCTGTTCATACAAAAGTGTCCTTCCGCTTTAAAAATGTAAAACTGGCTGAAGCACTTACCCAATTACTGAGTGCCAACATTGATTACAAAGTGATTGGAAATCAGATTGCATTAAAACCCATTTCAGACGCATCCCAGCTGTTGGATAATCCGGTGGAGGGTGAAATGGCGGTACGTGCCATTACCATCACGGGTAAGGTCACCGATGGAACAGGTACGCCACTTCCAGGTGTCAGCATTCTGATAAAAGGAACTACCAATGGTACTACTGCAGACATTTCAGGTAATTATACCGTGAACGTGCCGGACGAGTCAAGTGTGCTGGTATTCTCCTTTATTGGTTTTGCAACCCAGGAAATCATTGTCGGAGCGCAAACCTCCATTAATGTAACCATGGTGGAAGACGTAAGCCAGTTGGGTGAAATTGTGGTGACTGCGTTGGGTATTGAAAAAGATACCCGCAAGCTGGGCTATTCCGTTTCCACGGTGAATGGCGATCAGCTTAACAAGGCAAGAGAAACCAACGTAGCCATGTCCCTGCAGGGAACCGTGGCAGGACTTAATGTGAAGGGTACCAGTGGCGGGCCAGGTAGCACTGCCAAGATATTGCTTCGCGGTATGCCCAGTATGAATAGCGGAGGGTCACCACTTTTTGTAATCAATGGAGTGCCGATGGATAACACGCAGCGTGGAGCATCGGGTGAATGGGGTGGTGCGGACAATGGTGATGGTATTGGTAACCTGAATCCGGATGACATCGAAACCATGACCGTGCTTAAAGGTCAATCCGCTTCGGCATTGTATGGGTCACGTGCTTCCAATGGGGTGATCCTGATCACCACCAAAAAAGGTAAGCGAGGTGATTTTTCGGTGGAGTACAACCTGAACTACATGGAAGACCGGGCATTCAACAATACCGATTTTCAATATGAGTATGGTCAGGGATTAAATGGCGTTAAGCCGGCGAATGCCACCCAGGCACAAGCTACCTCACGCATGAGCTGGGGTGGAAAACTGGATGGAAGTATGTTTACCCAGTTTGACGGTAATCAGTATGCCTATTCCGCCTATAAAGACAACATCAAGAATTTTTATCGCACCGGTTCTTCCTTCACAAATACCGTAGCGGTATCCAAGGGAGGCGAGAATGGAGCGTTCCGTGTATCGGTTTCAAACCTGGATAACAACTCCATTGTGCGCAACAGCGGCCTGGACAGAAAAACCGTAAACCTTAATGTGGAACAGAAGATTACGAGCAAACTTTCTATCAATGCGGTAGTCAATTTTCTGGATGAACAATCCAAAAACAGAGCACAGTTGAGTGATGGTCCGCTCAATGCCAATAACGGGTTGTTTCTTGCCAATAACATCAATGAAAACATCCTGGCTCCGGGATATAATCCAACAACCGGATTTGAAACACGCTATGGCGATGATGAGTATGCAACCAATCCATGGTTCGTGGTCAATCAGTATGTCAACAACATCAGCAGAAAGCGCCTGATCTCTTCATTATCTACCCGCTATGATTTTACAGAATGGTTATATGCCCAGGCACGTTTGGGATACGATCAGTCCAATGATGGTGTGTTTAAAGTAGAACCATGGGGAACAGCCTATACACAAAACCAGCATGGTAACCTTCAGGAGCAATCTTCGGCATTAACGTATGAGTTGAACACGGATGCATTGATTGGTGTGACGAAGGACATTACGAGCGATTTTAGCATTGATGCCATGATCGGTGCCAACATGCGTAAAAATCAATGGGAGTATCAACGCGTGGCAGGAAGCAACTTTATTCTTCCTTACTTCTATACCCTGTCGAATGTGCTGACCGTAAACACAAATCCGGGCGATAACTATAAGTTCACCAAGAAGCAGGTAAACTCGGCTTACTATTCGGTTGAATTGTCATACAAACGTTTCCTTACCTTAAGTACTACAGGCCGATATGATACCTATTCTACATTGGCTAACCGCGATAAATCGTTGCGTAGAATATTCACGCCATCTGTTTCAGGTGCGTTCATTTTCTCTGAGCTTGCCCCTATTTCAGGTTTGACTTCCGGTAAGCTTCGCGCCAGCTGGGCCAATACCGGAGGTGAGCCGGCTGATCCCTATAAGACTTCATTGTATTACAGTCTAGGCAGCCCGTTAAATGGAATTCCGGTAGGCTCGTTCAGCACAGATCAACCCAACCTTTTTCTCAAGCCTTTCCGACTGACTGAACTGGAGGTAGGTACAGAGCTGAAGTTTTTCGAAAACCGTTTAGGGTTGGATCTCGCGTGGTACACACGTAAAACCAGAGATGAAATCATGCCGGCATCCTACAGCTCTGCTACCGGATTTACCAGTGGCTTTGTCGGAACCGGATCGACCAAGAATACCGGACTGGAAGTGCAGGTAACAGGCACACCCGTGAAGAACAGCAACTTCAGCTGGACTGTCACCGCCAACGTGACTACAGTAAAGAATACCATTCTTGAAACGGATGCGGATGGTAAAAATCAAACATTGGGAAGCAACCGTGGAACACTGGGTAATGCGGTTACGGCATTTGTAAAAGGTTATTCAGGTCCTCAGATACTGGCGTATGATTACAAACGCAGTGCATCCGGTGACATTATTGTAGATGATCAGGGACTTCCTGTAAAAGGAGATCTGATTAAGATGGGTAGTGTATTGCCGAAGTGGTATGGTGGGTTAACCAATACTTTTAATTACAAGGCATTAAGCTTCTCTTTCCTGATCGATTACAATTTTGGAAATAAGGTACTTTCAGCAACGGAATATTATTCAATCTACAGAGGATTGAATAAAATGACGCTGGAAGGAAGAGAAGGTGTTTTGAAAGGAGTAACCGAAGGAGGAACTCCGAATACCGTTACCGCTACTGCTCAGAATTACTACGCCGCCGTAGCACAACGCATCACTTCTTCCAGTGTGGTCGATGGTGATTTTATCAAGCTGCGTCAGTTAACGCTTGGATATATGTTGTCGGAGTCGGTGTTTGCAAAAGTACCGTTCGTACGCTCTGTACAGGTTTCACTGGTGGGTCGTAACCTGGCCATCCTGATGAAGAAATCGGATAACATCGATCCTGAATCCAGCTTCGGATCGAATGTGAAGTATTATGGAATAGAGGGTACCAGCTTACCTTCCACACGCTCTTACGGTGTGAACCTCAACTTTAAATTCAAATAATCATCATCCTTTAAGATATGAAGATGAAAAAAAGTATTCAATATTTTGCGCTGGCAGTAGCTATTGTGGCCACCAGTTGTGATGGCGATTTTGATAAGATCAATACCGATCCGACCAAATCTTCGCCACAGAGTTTTGACGCAAACTACTTCCTGTCTTCCAGCCAGTGGAACTACCTGGATGGAACAATGGGATACAATGGTCCCACACTGTTTCAAAGCGGATGGGTACAACTGATGGCGTCCACTTCTTCCGGTGGTGCCAACTATTATAGCAATATGGACAAGTACGTTGCCTCCGGAAGTACTACCGATTACATGGGACGCAGCTGGAATGGCTGTTACCGCTCGGCCAGTCTTGCCAAGGAAATGGTTGATCTTACGGCTGCTGATCCTGAAAAGGTAAATCTGACGGCAACAGGAAAGATCATGATGATCCTCAATGCGCAGTACCTGACAGATGTTTATGGCGATGTGCCCTATACACAAGCGGTACAGGCGAAAACAGGTAACACCCTTCCGGTGTATGATACCCAGCAGAGTTTGTATCAGGTGTTACTCAGCGATCTGGATGCTGCAATCAAAAGCCTGGATGCAAGTAAGATAAAGCCATCTGCTGATCTTTTCCCTTACAAAGGGGATATCACCAAGTGGAAAAAATTTGGTTATTCATTGATGCTACGTATGGCTATGCGTCTGACTAAAGCGGACCTGACTACGGCAAAAAAATATGCTGAGATCGCTTATGCGGGAGGAACTTTCTCCAGTGCTGATGACGATGCCTATGTTTTGTGTAATAATGCCAATGGATATACCAACGATTACGCTCGTGACTTCACTACTGCTGCCGATTTCTATCAATTGAAATGGAGTAAGACGTTGATCGATTATTTGAAATCAGCCAATGACCCACGCCTGGGAATTATTGCCGAGGTATCTCAGGCTGGCCTTACAGCCAATCAGGAAGTAGGCCTGGCGGGGAACGATACACCTGCTGATCAATTGGGGTTACCAAATGGTTATGATCTTAATGGCGGTACCACGGATATTTCGCATGAGCCCAATTATCCGGGCGCCTCTTCCGGTCCTGGAGGTGATGCTCCTGCTGGAAAATATTCCAGACCGAAAACATCGATCTATGGCAACCGCGATGCGCCAGTGTTTGTTCTTACCTATGCACAAACCGAATTGCTATTGGCAGAGGCTGCTTTCAGAGGATTTAGTGTGGGAAGTTCTGCTGCGGTACATTACAATAATGCAGTAGTAGGAGCCATGTTATCGCTTGCACCTTATGGAACAGGAGCAGTGATCTCCGCTACAACAGCCACTGCTTATGCGACCGCACATCCACTGGTAACAGGCAGCGAATTGAAAATGATCAATGAACAATACTGGGCTACTTCCGGCACACAATTGAATTTTGTGGACGCATGGAATAACTGGAAGCGATCTGATTTTCCAAAGCTTACCCCGGTGGTTTATGCAGGTAATTTTTCGGGAGGTGTTATCCCGAGAAGACAACCGTACCCCACATCAGAAAGTACACTTAATGGTGCCAACAACCGAATTGCTGTAAATGCATTGTCGGGTGGAGATACCTGGGTGGCAAGAACATGGTGGGATAAATAAACAGTACCTGAACTTCAAAGAGGCTGGATCGGTGATTCAGCCTCTTCTTTTATAAAATCTTTTCTAATCACTCAATTGCTACGGATTAATTAAAAAAACAGCATGAACCGTTCACCTGTGCTTTCTGTAAAAATGCTCTTCTGCTTTTGGCTTATGCTGATTTCATGGAGCGGTAGAACACAGGATAAAAAACTTTTCTCGCTGCTATCTCCTTCCAGCACGGGCATTGACTTTCGAAATCAAATTGTAGAGAATCAGAAATTCAATGCGCTCAACAATCAGAATCTGTACAATGGCGGAGGTGTAGCGGTAGGTGATATTAATAATGATGGATTGGATGACATCTACTTTAACTCCAACATGGGGCTCAATCAACTCTACCTCAACCTGGGCGATTTAAAATTCAAAAACATTACCGCGAGCGCTGGCGTATCCGGGCGCGAAGGCTGGAAGTCAGGGGTGACCATGGTGGATATTAATGGTGATCACCTGCTCGATATTTATGTTTGCTATTCGGGCAAAACCGATCCCGAAAGACGAAGAAATCAATTTTTTATAAATAAGGGTGATCTCACTTTTGAAGATAAAGCGAAAGAGTATGGATTGGATGCCAATGCCTACTCCACACACGCTGCCTTTTTGGATTATGACCTGGATGGTGACCTGGACATGTTCTTATTAACCACCAATGTGAAGGTGATTCATGAGATTGAATACAAACAGGTGCGCAAAGCAACACATCCCTATGCCGGAGATAAATTGTTCCGGAATGACAATGGTCATTTCACGGAAGTAACCGAGTCTGTCGGTATTCTTTCCAATGCCCTGGGATTCGGACTAGGTGTGGCAGTCTCCGATTTCAATAAGGACGGCTGGCCGGATATTCATGTATCCAATGACTATATGGAGCCCGATTATCTCTACATCAATAATAAGAACGGCACCTTTACCAATAAACTATCGGAATCACTACAGCATATCTCTCAGTTCTCCATGGGATCGGATGTGGCGGACATCAATAATGATGCCTGGCCTGACCTGTTTACCACGGATATGTTACCCGAAGACAATAAGCGACAAAAACTTTTATATGGTCCTGAAAATTACGAACAGTATGCCCTGCAGGTCATGAATGGTTTCCATTTTCAGAACATGCGTAACATGCTTCATCTCAATAATGCAAATGGCACCTTCAGTGAAATAGGACAACTGGCAGGTATCTCCAATACCGACTGGAGCTGGGCACCGTTGTTTGCGGACTACGATAATGACGGATGGAAAGACCTGTTCGTTACCAATGGCTACTTCCGTGATTATACCAATCGTGATTTTCTTAAGTTCAAAGGCGACTACTATTTTAACAAAGTAGTGGCCAATGAGAAAATTGATACCCTGGAATTAAGTAGTTCAATGAAGTCAACACCACTGCACAACTACCTGTTTCGCAGTAATGGCGATCTCACTTTTACCGATCAGAGCAACGACTGGGGGATGGGGAAAAAAGGATTTTCAAACGGAGCGGTGTATAGCGACCTGGACAATGACGGAGATCTGGATCTGGTGGTAAGTAATCAGAATGAGGTCGCTTCCCTGTACAAGAATTCTTTGCGTGAACAGCATGCGAATACTAATTTCATTGCCCTGCAGTTGGTGGGTACTCGCCTCAACACAAGAGGGTGGGGTAGTAAAATAGAAGTGTACAGCAACGGCAAGATGCAGTACCTGGAGCAAATGCCGGTGCGCGGATATCAGTCCACCGTAAGTGATCGTATTCATATCGGAGTGGGCACAGCCACCGAAATTGACTCGATCAAAATCACATGGCCTTACGGAACCTGCACGTATTTATACCGGATCAAGGCCAACCAGATGATCGAGGTGGAGGAGTCATTGTCGGAGAGGAAACCGCCATTGAAGTTACCGCCTGCAACACCCCTATTTACTCCTGCGCCTACGCTGGGTTATCAGCACCAGGAATATGGTGCGAATGATTTTAAACGTCAGCCGCTATTGCTGACCATGCTTTCACCCTGCGGCCCCATCATGGCAACTGCCGATGTAAACGGCGATGGTCTGGAGGATGTCTATATGGGAGGGGCGCAGGGAAGTTCCGGTAAACTATATCTGCAGACGGCTGATGGTGGCTTTCGCGTTTCTCCGGATCTTTTTACGAATGAAAAGTCTACCCACACCGATGCAGATGCACGCTTCTTCGATGCGGATAACGATGGGGATATGGATCTGTATGTGGTAAGTGGCGGGTATCATGAATATAAAATCAACGATGCCGCTCTTCAGGATCGTTTGTATATCAATGATGGACGGGGCCGGTTTCTTCTGTCAGCCGATGCACTTCCGCCAATGGGCACATCGAAATCCTGTGTGCGTGCTCTTGATGTTGATAAAGATGGTGACCTGGATGTATTTGTTGGTGGGCGTATGATACCTGGTAATTACCCCATCTCCGGAGGAAGCTACCTGCTAGTCAATGACGGTACGGGTCATTTTAAAAATGTAACGTCCACGACAGGTGCTCCTTTTCAGCAACTGGGAATGATTACAGACGCTGTTCCCTTCGATGCGAACGGTGACGGTTATGACGATCTGCTGATGGCTGGTGAATTCATGTCGCTCAGCGTATTTCTGAATCAGGAAGGAAAAAGCTTTAAGGAAGAGGCCGACTATTTTGATAAGAACCAACGGGGCATGTGGTCGCGCCTGGCGATGGCCGATTTTGATCACGATGGAGACGCGGATTTTGTGGCCGGAAATTTTGGATTGAATTCGCAACTCAAGGCTTCCCCGGCTCAGCCCATCACGCTCGTGTATAAGGATTTTGATAAAAACGGTTCGGTCGATCCGGTTATGAGTTCTTTTATCCAGGGTAAATCGTATCCGTTTGCAAGCCGGGATGAATTACTGGATCAATTGTATGGATTACGAAAAAAGTTCACCAGCTATGAATTGTATTCGGAAGCACAGTTGAATGATATCTTTACCAAAGAAGAATTGAAGGGTGCCACGGTGCAGGAAATTACCACACTCCAAACCACCTATTTTGAAAACCGTAATGGCAGATTGGTTGCCCATGCCCTTCCCATCGAAGCCCAGTTTGCACCGGTCTATGCCATGGAAGTCATCGATTACAATAAAGATGGCCACCTGGATTTTATACTGGCCGGTAATCAGCGTGCCATACGCATTCGGCTGGGAGTAGTGGATGCCAGCTATGGTCAATTGTTTGAAGGCGATGGCAAAGGCAATTTTAAGTATATACCGCAGTTGGTTTCCGGATTGCGGGTAGATGGAGATGTGAGATCCATGCGCAAAATAATGATCAGGCAAAAAGAGCATGTTCTTTTTGGGGTGAACAATAATAAGGTAGAAAGTTACCGGTTGAACAGATGATACAAAGGACGTTTTTATCACTTGCCATTTTTGTTTTCTTCAGTGACGGAATAGCCATTAGTCAAAATACATCGGCAGGTTTTGATGAGGCCGGTGAGTTTGCCAACACGGCATTTCATCTCTCCGAAGTCATGGTACATGATGTGGCCAACCCCCCAGCCGCCAGCCGCTTTTATGCTTACGCGATGGAAGCCGCACACCAGGCCATCCTGATGGGTACCGATCGCTCGTTGTCGTTTGATCACTTGTTTCATACGCTGCCGGCATTTGAGTGGAAAGTTGCTCCCCGGAATTTTAATAAATCACTTGCGGCTAATTATGCGATGCTGGAAACCGGGCGGCTGATGATGCCATCGGGTTACCTGCTCAAGGAAAAACAGGAACGACTTGTAGCACGCTATAAAAAGGAAAGGCATTTATCGGGTAAGGAAATTTCCTACACCGTTCAGCAGGCAGAATGGATAGCACTCCAAGTGGTGGCGTACGCCCGGAGCGATGGGTACACCCGGCTCAGCACATGGCAACGTTATTCTCCTCAAAAAACAGAAGGACACTGGTACCCCACACCGCCGGAATACATGCTACCGGTCGAAGCTCACTGGTCTACCATCCGTCCTTTTTTTATCCGATCCGGTTCCGCATTTGCACCAGCACCTCCTGTTCCGTTTAGTACCGACAAGAACAGTGATTTTTATAAACTGATGAAGGAAGTTTATGATACCACGTCACAGCTTACTCCATTGCAAACAACGATCGCTAATTTTTGGGATTGCAACCCCTTTGCGGTAAAGTATTCAGGGCACATGTCCATTGGGCTAAAGAAGATATCACCAGGAGGGCACTGGATTGGTATCACCGGCATCATCTGCAAGCAAAAGAAATCCTCTCTTGACTCTACGGTCTATGCGCATGCGCTGGTGGCACTCACCATTCACGATGCATTCATCAGCTGCTGGACAGAAAAATATACCAGCGACCGCATACGGCCCGAGACGGCCATTAACAAATACATGGATGCAGAGTGGCGGCCTTTATTGCAGACACCTCCTTTTCCCGAATACACCAGTGGTCACAGTGTAGTGTCTTCTGCCAGTGCAGAGATATTAAGTTACCTGTTTGGTGATGCCGTACGTTACACTGATACTTCCGAAGAGTACTTTGGAATTCCGGCACGCACATTTAACTCTTTCCGCGATGCGGCAAACGAAGCGGCCATATCCCGTTTGTATGGAGGCATTCATTTCCGCGATGCCATCGTAGCAGGGCAGATACAAGGCAAACAGGTAGCCAGGTATATCCTTGACCAAGTGAATAGTAAAAAAGAAATCAAATAAAGTATGAGTCAGCAATCATTTCAAATTAGCCGGTTCGTTGTCCTTCTGTTATGTTCCTTATCGGTATATACTGCGGCAGGGCAAGGCAACGTTCATCAGCAATCCACTACTTATGAATGGCCCGAAGATTCATTGGTCAGACAGAAACTGGAAACGTGGCGCGATCAGAAATTCGGTATGCTGATCCATTGGGGATTATATGCTGTGCCTGGAATTGTGGAGTCATGGACGCTGTGTGGTGAAGATGCAGATTGGATCGGAAGAGACACTACTATTCACTACGATGACTACAAGAAGTGGTATTGGGGTTTAAAAGATCAATTCAACCCCGTGGAATTCAATCCTGAACAGTGGGCTAAAGCGGCGAAAGAGGCCGGCATGAAATACGTGGTGTTTACCACCAAACACCACGATGGATTTGCGATGTTCGATACCAAAGAGTCCAACTTTAAAATTTCAGATGGTCCTTTTAAAAACAATCCGCGTGCGGATGTAGCGAAATATGTATTCGATGCTTTCCGCAAACAGGAGATGATGATAGGTGCGTATTATTCCAAGCCAGACTGGCACTCCGACTATTTCTGGTGGTCCGCACGTGCTACTCCCGACCGCAATGTGAATTACGATATTCGTCAGCACCCGTGGCGATGGAATCAGTTCAAGAAATTCACCTACAACCAGATTCATGAATTGATGACGGGCTATGGCAGTATTGATATACTCTGGCTGGACGGAGGCTGGGTTCGTCCGCTGGAGACGGTAACGGATGAGGTGCGTGCCTGGGGGGCACCGATACCTCCCTTTAGTCAAAGTATTGATATGCCCCAGATTGCTGCCATGGCCCGAAAGGCGCAGCCCGGTTTGCTGATGGTGGACCGAACCGTACACGGGCCTTATGAAAATTACCAAACCCCCGAACAAAATATACCCAAAGCGAAGCTCGATCACCCGTGGGAAAGTTGTATCACGCTTGGAAATGCCTGGGGGTATGTTCCCCATGATCAATTCAAATCCAGTACGATGGTTATTCATCAGCTGATTGAAATTGTAGCCAAAGGAGGAAGCCTTCTGTTGGGCGTAGGTCCTGATGCGCAGGGTACATTGAATGAAACACAGATCAGCCGGCTCACCGAAATAGGGGATTGGCTGAAGTGGAACGGAGCCGCCATCTATGCCACACGCACGGCAGATCATGAACGTGATCAGGAAACTTTTTTTACGAAAGGGAAAGCCACAGCAACCTATGCGTTGGTGCGGCTTCAGGAAGGACAGCCTGTTCCTGCTTCGGTGAGCTGGAAGGGTAATGTACCCGCCAAAGGTGCAGCGATGAAACTGTTGAGTGGAAACGTCCAGGTCAAGTGGAAAGTCAAAGACAATGTGGTGACCGTTTACCTGCCCTCCGCTTTCATCCGTGCGCATCACACCTATCCGGCATTGACTTTCCAGTATTGAAAAACGATGATGTCGGTTCCAATTTTAGAAAACACATGAGACCAGCCGTATTGAGATTAGGGGATCTGCGAAAAAAGATCGATATCCCCGTTGATGTCTATAATTCCCTGCAAAAGTTTATTGTGGCAGCGTTGATGAAGGAGGGGGAGATCTCGCTGAATGAGCTGCTGGACAGTGCGGGGCGCAGCAGAAGATTAAAGTATGAAGGGGATTTGTTCTGGTGCCTGATGCAGGTAAAACAGGACCTGGTAAACAGAAAAATCATTGCCGTAGACATTGGCCTGGGGCGCGATCGTACACAGATGATCCGATTGCTGGAGGTGAACCCCAAGCCTATGAAGCTGGTAAAAAACAAAATAAGGAAGAAATGATTCGAGTAATAATGAAGACCATGTATCGGGAGGTTTGCCTCTCTTCGTTGAGTAAAGGAGTGATTTTTTTATTGATCAGTTTTTTGTTGGTGCGATGCGGTAAAGAAAAGGAGAACAGCGCAAAGGGTTCATTGGCGATCATACCGTATCCCCAGGTGGTGAAAGGCGGCAACGACTATTTCACCATCGATGAACACACGGCACTTTACGTAAAGGGAGAAGGAGAAGCGAAGCAAGTGGGAGAGTACCTTGCTGCTTTACTATCGGATGCCTCTTCTTTTGATGTGGCCATGGCGAAAGAGAAGATGTCATCGAATTTAATTATTCTCGAAATCGCACCGCAGGGGAAAAAGGAGAGCTACTCCATCGATGTCACGCCTGAACAGATTACCATTCGGGCCTCCGATGCGGCCGGATTGTTTTATGGCGTGCAGAGCTTACGGCAAATACTTCCCGTTTCCATTGAAGTAAAGGATAAAAAGAAAAGCAGTTGGCAAGTCCCCACCGCTTCCATTACCGATGAACCGGCCTTTACCTGGCGAGGGATGCACCTGGATGTCTCCCGGCATTTTTTTTCGGTTGACTTTGTCAAGAAGTTTATTGACCGGCTTGCCTTCTATAAATTCAACACGCTTCACCTTCATCTCACCGATGATCAGGGATGGCGCTTACAAATCAAACGCTACCCGGAGCTTACCGACCGGGGAGCATGGAGGGTGTTAAACAACCAGGACTCCGCCTGCCTGAAGCGTGCCGAAGTAAACAGTGACTTTGCCTTGCCTCAGGAATTTTTCAGGGAAAAAGACGGAGTGAAGTTATACGGTGGCTTTTATACCCAGGAAGACATAAAGACCATTGTTGATCATGCTGCTTCCCGGTTTATCACCATCATTCCGGAGATAGATATGCCTGGTCACATGAATGCCGCCATCTCTTCCTTTCCGGAACTCACGTGCATCGATCAGGGTGGATGGGGCAAGTTATTTACCACACCACTCTGCCCGTGCGAAGAGACCACCTATGAATTCATCACCCATGTGCTCACCGAAGTGGCTACTCTTTTTCCCGGAGAGTACATCCACATAGGTGCAGATGAAGTAGATGAAAGCTCATGGATGAAATCACCCGCCTGCCAGGCAATGCTCAAGAAGAACGGATGGAAATCAACGAAGGAACTGCATAGCTATTTTGTAAACCGTGTCAATAAAATCGTGACCGGTCTGCATAAGAAAACCATTGGCTGGGATGAAATAATAGATGGGGTAGTAGATACTTCCATCACCGTGATGTACTGGCGTGGGTGGGTGGCCCGTGCTCCGGCACTTGCCGCAAGCCGCGGTCATCAGGTGATCATGAGCCCCACTTCTCATTGCTATTTTGATTATGAGCCGGATGAACGGACTCTGGAAAGCATGTATTCGTTTGACCCTGTTCCCGCAGGCATGGCCGAAGGAGACCGGAAAAATATCAGGGGTACACAAGCCAATATCTGGACAGAAGCAATACCGACCGTCGCGCGGCTTGATTACCTGACCATGCCCCGTATGACTGCGCTGTCGGAAGTAGCGTGGAGCCGAAGTAAGAACTGGACTGATTTTTCAGATCGCATCGGTAATCACTATGCACGGTGGGATATCCTGAAAATCAACTATCGTTTACCTGATCTTCCTGATCTGAAAAAGCATGTGGTCTTTATTGATACGGCTCAGCTTCAGCTGACGTTGCCCGAGGGAGTAAACGAAGTACGCTATACACTGGATGGCACAGAACCGGATAGCACTTCGTTGCGGTATGAAAAGCCGTTGGCCATTGCCGCCACGACTACCGTCAAGCTGCTTACCTTAGGCTATCAGCGCAGGGCGGGCAATCGGTCTACAGTTCATTTTGAAAAACAAGATTATCTTCCTGCCGTGAACGAAGAAGGGACTTTGGTGAAGGGATTGACCTGCCATTATTATGAAGGGGAGTACAACTCGGTCAATAAGATCCATGCCCGTGATTTGAAGAAAAGCCTGGTGGTGGACTCCATCGGTATTCCTTCCATCAGCCGGCCGAGTGTGTTTGCACTTGAATTTAATGCGTTCCTTGAAATTCCTTCCGAAGGGATTTATACGTTCTATTTATCCAGCGATGATGGCAGTACATTGCGAATCGGAAATCGCCTGGTCATCGATAACGATGGCTATCATAGCGGGGGTGAAGTGAGTGGGCAGATTGCCTTGTCCAAAGGAAGTCACCCTGTTGTTTTGAAGTATTTTGACGGAGGAGGCGGCAACAGCCTGAAGCTGTATTATGATGGGCCGGCTGTTACGAAACAAAAAATTCCGGTGACCTCCTGGAAAACTACCCGTCACTAGGATCATGATTTACACCGCATGAAAAAGTACGTATCGACATCTCTGCTAATAACAATGAAAAAAGGAATTCTTCTACTGGCCCTTGCCGTTGGTCTGTTCTGGAATGCACAATCACAAACACGACTTCCTGTTCGTGATCAGTCCCTGACAGAAATATCATCTGAATTCATTTTTGGTGATGACCGGCCTTTCCCTCAATGCCATGCTTCCACGATCGCGCGCACAGGCGATGAGCAGTTTGTCGTAGCCTGGTTTGGTGGCACACACGAGAAACACGATGATGTGGGGATCTGGATATCGAGAGGAACGCCGGGTAAATGGTCGGCCCCGGTAGAGATTGCCAAGCTGCGTGAAGAGCCGCATTGGAACCCGGTGTTATTCAAAGCTCCCGGCGGTGAACTCATCCTTTATTTCAAAGTGGGGAAAACAATTGATGAATGGGAAACCTGGTATAAAATTTCCAATGACAACGGAGCCACCTGGACCGAGGCAAAAGAGTTGGTACCCGGTGACCATGGAGGAAGAGGTCCTGTACGAAATAAACTGATTGTGCTCTCAGACGGTTCATGGCTTGCACCTGCCTCCAATGAGAAGAAGGGGGTATGGAATGCCTTTGTGGACCGAAGCACAGACCATGGTAAAACATGGAAGGCATCGCCCTACCTGGTGCTGAATCGCGAGGTGATTACCGGTGAGGGTGTCATTCAGCCTGCACTGTGGGAGTCCACACCCGGTCAGGTACACATGCTGTTGAGAAGCTCTGCCGGTGTGATTTGCCGCAGCGATTCGAAAGACTATGGCAAGACATGGTCGCCCGTATATACCACCACGTTGCCCAATCCCAACAGCGGCATCGATGTGACCAGGATGGAAGATGGAACACTGGCTGTCGTATTCAACCGGGATGGTAAAAACTGGGGCGCCCGTCAACCACTGTCGGTAGCCCTGTCCAAAGACAACGGCATCACCTGGCCCATTGCGATTGATATTGCGACAGGACAAGAAGGCGATGAATTTTCGTATCCGTGCATCATCAGCTATGCCGACAAACTTGTTGTTACCTACACCTGGAAACGACAGCGTATCGCCTTATGGAAAGGGCGTGTGAAATAACCCTGATGCGGTTCGCGTTTGCAGTTAATACTACCCGATAATCACTATTTATTTTTGAATGATGGCCAGACCGTATTCCCTTATTGCCCTGTTTCTCTTTTCAATTGGAGCAGGCTTCTCCCAATCACTTCCTCCTTATAAAAATCCGGAGTTGGCCGTGGACGTACGGGTGAAGGATTTGCTCAGCCGCATGACGGTGGAAGAAAAGTCATGGCAGCTTTTTATGATCCCCGGTGATCTTGACCAGGCAACACCAGGGCAATACAAAAATGGCCTCTTCGGATTTCAGGTGAGTGCAGGCTCTCAAGGAAAGGAGGACACGCAGCAATTGCTTAAGTACAACACTTCAGAGAATGGTCTCGCGCTGGTCA
>JAHEZH010000231.1 GCA_023251155.1 Flammeovirgaceae bacterium
CAGATGAACCGTGTGCACAGGTAGGAATGGAAGACTACATCAACCAGGCACGGCTTGAAGCACGTACCTACATCGCGCAGTTGCAACGCGTGTATGGCGCTCCTCCTACAGGAGCACATTTTAAGATCATCCGTTGTCCTCACGATTTTGGCACATACCTCGACATCCGGTTTTATTATGATGACGAAGATCAACGGCATGTGGCTTACATGGATAATATCGAACAGGGTTGTGAGCGATGGGATGAAGTTGCTCTGGCAGAACTGGAAAAACAAGGCTATTGCTTGCAGCACAGCTGAGTTGTCTCAGAATCGAAGTAACAGGAGTTTATTTCAATCTCCTGCTACTTCATTTATTGTAGAGAAGCCGGGACTCGTATTGCGTTTTATTATCTTGCCGTGACATGAGAGAAGAAGAGAACACATCCGTTGATGAGAAAAAACAAGCACCTGATACAATTGACAGAATCCGTGCGCTGAGAAACGATGTGATCAAAAGTTTACTGGTTGATGAAAATCTTCCGAAGTATCTTTTTGAAAGACATGGTCTGCCGGATGTTTCCAAAGTAAAACTGGAATTTATAAAGCGCTCACTTCAAACGTTGCTCATTTCTCCGGTCGATCTGGCGCACTATGGTCAATTGATACTGGAGATGCGAAAAGATAATGAGACTATACCGGAAACCTACCTCACACTTTTCTATCAGGACATTGACAAGACGATTAAGAGTTTTGTGTATTGAGGTTCTTAGCTTAAAATTTGACCTGAGTTTTTTACTTCCAATGTTTCATGTATGATCTGAACTTTGGCAGTTCCCTGTTGACTTTTTCGATATTGAACTTTTCTGGATTATAGCCACGACCTACCCATTGTTTTATGAACGAGTATTCAGGATGTTTTTTATCCTTCAGGATTTCAAGTTTATCAGAGAAGCCGTGAACTCCACCGCTGTCTTCCGGTGGACAGGCCAACTGGCCATCAATACAGACCGGATAAGATTTTCCGGCTTCCTTGTCATGGAATTTTTCCACCGCTACAGTATGCTCCCAACCATCACCGAAGTCGTACAGGTAGCTAAAAATAGTACCCTCCTTTAACAGCAGATCCAGCGTTACTTCGTTGGCATCGGCAGTGTCTTCGAATGCTTCGTTAGGATCAATATAGCCGATCTTGTAGTCACCCACCTTGAACTCAAATAGGTGTGAGTTCTTCCAGCCCATGCTGATCTGGATAATGTGGTGAAGATCGAAGAAGGTTATAGAAGCAGGAACTAACACCTTGCGCCAAATGGCGGGGTTGGTATTGTTTAGGGTGATTTTGAGTTCAATTACGCCCACAGGAAAAATTGCTTTAGCCTGCAAAAGTATCATAAAACATCCAAATTGTCCTAAAAATGAGGTTTTATGTCAGTCATGAAACAATTTGGTTGACAAAACGTATATATTTTGTATATTTGTCAACCACGCAAATTAATTATGGACATACCCGATAAAAACATCTTTGGAAACAGGCTAATGCTTGCCAGGAAAATGAGCGGGTTCTCATTGCAGGATTTGGCCGATGCATTACAAAATAAGATCACCAAACAGGCATTGAACAAATACGAAATGGGTTCAATGCTTCCTACCAGCGACATCCTTGGGGAACTCGCCAAAGTACTTAAGGTGAAGCCAGATTACTTCGTCCGAAAAGGCATTATCGAGCTTGGTCAAATTTCATTCAGGAAGAAAAAGGATTTCTCCCGAAAGAATGAAGAGGCCATAATTGAAAAGGCCAGGGATTACGTTGAACGATATCTGGAAATTGAGAGCATCATTGGGCACGAACAAAAATTCAGTAACCCCATCCAGTCATTCATCATCAAAACCAAGAGCGATGCTGAAGCTGCCGCTAATAAGTTAAGGGAAGAATGGGAATTAGGCACTGACCCGCTACCCAGTCTTGTTGAAATGCTGGAACTAAAGGGAATTAAAATCTTATTGATTGATGACGAAGAAGCCATTGATGGATTTGCGACCATCACCTCTACCGGCATACCATTGGTTGTAGTAAATGTTAAAGGTAAATCAATTGAGCGAATCAGGTTTACCATCATTCATGAGCTTGCTCATATCCTCATGAACTTGTCGGATGAGATCAAAGAAGACACTAAGTTGACAGAAGTACTTTGCCATTGCTTCTCCAGTTGTTTTATACTTCCGCGAAAAATGTTGATTCAATTAATCGGAGGAAACAACAGAACTTACATTGCTATTAAGGAATTGATTTCGATTAAAGAATACTTTGGTATCTCTATTCGTGCAATACTTCACAGGCTGCTAGAACTGCAGGTTGTTACCGACAACTACTACAAACGTTGGGTGATATACCTGAACAAGACTTATGGCTCTAAAGACGAACCGGGGCAATACAAGGGTGAAGAGAAGAGTAAGCTTTTTGAACAACTCGTTGCCCGGGCGCTATCGGAAGGGGTCATTTCAATCAGCAAGGCTGCGGCACTTTGCAATACCAATATCAACGAACTAAGAAAAGGTTTTGTCAGTGTCAGCTAGCAAACAAATCGTTGTGCAGGATGCCTGCGTCATCTTCGACCTGATAGACTTAGGTTTGATGGCGTCATTCTTTTCATTGGAGATAACGGTATTGACCACTCCCCAGGTGATCATGGAGGTTTTAGACGGTGACCAGATGAACATCACAAATGAGTTCATCACCGATGGGAAGCTTACAATAGAGGGCAATGGTAGCCTGACGGATATAGAAAAGATGTTGGGAGAAAATTCCGGCCTTAGTTTTGCAGATAGCTCGGTTCTTGAACTCGCCATTAGGAAAAGCGGTGCAGTATTAAGTTCTGATCTCAAGCTGCGAAATGCTACGGCCAGAAATCGGTTAACGGTAAGAGGGATATTGTGGGTAGTTGAAGAGTTATATACAGCTAACCTGCTAACAGCGACCGAGGCGATTGAAAAATTACGAATGTATGAGCGAATTAATGACAGAGCACCCCGTGCGGAAATAAAAGCACTGATCGAGAGGCTCTCGAAGTAAGAGACCAACCAATAAATAAGATGAAGGTAATTGTGATTAACTCCCCTTTGTTTAAGGAAAAGAATCTTCTGTATGATGAAGACTCGTTGCCTCCTATCGGATTGGGTTATATCGCGACTCATCTTCAGGACAATGGAATTGACGTTGACTTAATTGATGCTGTGTATGAAAAACTTCCGCTCCGTGATTTGATATCATACTTGAATTACCTGAAGCCGGAATTTGTAGCGGCCAATATTTTCACCACCAACTACGATCTGGTTCAGGAACTGTTTGAATCGTTAAAGTTCAGCGCTCATTTTATTATTGGTGGTTTGTCAACAAAAGAACTTCATAAAAGCATTGTGGGATGGAAAACGAATAACCTGGTTGACATTGTTATTGGTGATGGTGAACTTATCACGCTGGACATTGTGAATGACAGGCTACAACAAGAGCCGATGATTTCCCTGAACAACTTCAGGGTATTTAAAGTAGATGGAAGTTCCAAGTATTATGTCAACGACATATCACGCCAAAAACTGAATCGAGGATTTTTTCTTAACGAACCGGTACGACATCCGTTCGGCTTTATCGAAGCCAATATCGTAGCGAGTCGTGGATGTATATATAGCTGCACCTTTTGTGCAGCCGCCAGGTCGCTGAACAAAGAATACCCGATCAGAGAGCGAAGCGAAGAATCGCTGATCGAAGAACTAAGTGAAATACAAGCTAAGTACCCGGCTGTAAATTCGATTCGGGTACTCGATGACTTATTTTTAAAGAACAGTCGAATTATCGGGAAGGCCATTAATGTGTTTTCCAGAGTCAATTTTCAATGGCGCTCAATGGCGCATGTGCTTACCTTTCAAAATGCCGATCAATCGATGTTAAATGCTCTAAAAGAGAGTGGCTGTAAAGAACTGTTCATTGGAATTGAATCCGGATCGCCAAGGGTTCTCCGGTCCATCAACAAGACTCACAACGTTGACACGATCATTGACAACCTGACAAAGGTGTTTAAAGCGAAAATTGACATCAAAGGCTACTTCATTTTTGGGTTCCCGGACGAAACCGAGGAAGAAATGGAAATGACGTACCAGTTAGCAAAAAAGTTAAGTGAAATTGCCCGGTCAGAAGGGGTTAGTTTTAGAACCAGCGTGTTCCAATACCGTCCGTATCACGCTACGGAAATCTTTTATGACCTGGCAGATGAGGGAAAGGCTCTCCAGGTGGAGCAGGTAACAGCCAATGAAGCCCTATCCCACATGGTAGGCAGAATTCAGTTCAATTTCCATAGCGGCAACTATTCAGCGGTTGATTCAGAAACCCTGTATGGCTATATTTACCGCACAACTAACTTGAACGATTCTGGACTATTCAAAGGGCTCGAACCTCTCGATTAACCCCAAAAGAAGCAAAGTCTGCAAGGCCTGTGGACTGTATTTGAACCAATTACCCGCTACAGATCAAAAAAGGAATGCCGAAGTATTCTGGGTCGGCTTATCTGCGGTCGCCTTTTCCGAGGAAGAAGACAGGGTGCCCTTGTCGCCTACCACGCGTTCCGGTGCCTTGGTAGCTGAAATTGAAAGCGCATTTAAAAAATCCATCTTGTTCTACAGAACAAACTTGGTGAAGTGCCTGCCGCTCAAGCAAGACAAAATCCGTTACCCAGCGGCACACGAGATGGAAAAATGCTATCCGAATTTAGAATCAGAAACAAGTGAGCTGAATCCGCAAGTGATCTTTTTGTTGGGTAAGCAGGTTGCTACGTTTGTACTTTCCAAACTGGGTGTATCCGATTTCTCGCTGGACGAAAACTTCAAGTACAAAGGATTTACCATCAAAGGTATTACCTACGTTCCTGTTCACCATCCTTCTTTTGTATTGGTTTATAAGCGAAAGCAAATGAGCAAATACATAAACCAGATCCGCGCCATTGTCAAAAAGAATTGTGTTCCATCAGCTTGCGAAAAAGTGTAGCGAGCTTTAGTGGTCGTTAATTACTTTTTTGATTTCCTGCACGATCAATTCGGCAATTGCTGAAACAGTTTGGCTATCGGTGTCAATGGACAAAATGTTCCATCCTTTATTTTCAAGTAATGCCTGAGCTTCCTGATAGAGTTGAATTTCTTTCTTTTGATCTCGCTCAAATCGTGTGAGTTGATCACGTTCTCTTAATCGAGTTTTAACAACCTCTTCCTTGGCCGTTAAGAATATCGTTAAGTGAGGTATTAATATTTGTTGGTTCAGACCTTCAACAAACAAAAGCTCCAATCCGTCCATTAATTGATAAACAAGGGACGATGGGAAATACCGGTCACACAGAACAATATTCCCCGCTTGAATGCCAGGAGTAACTACGGTTTGAAGATGTTCATACCGATTGGCTGCTACCAAACAAGCTAAGACTTCCTTACTGTACTTGTTCTGGTTCTTTCTGATGTAAACTCCCAGTTCACTTGTAGTCGGCTCTTTAGTCCGCACATGCGACACGTGCATAAAATTCAACTGGTCACAGACAGTATTGATGATTGTCGTTTTCCCAACGCCATTTGGTCCTTCTAAAACTATAAAACATCCCTCTTGCACTGCCTTTACTATTTTCGTTTAATTACTACTTCAAAATTTGTCGGCTCTTTGATGATTCTATTTTCAATATCGCCCTGCAGCTCAAAGTATTCACCCGAATTATTTTCTTCATCAAAGTTGTAAACGCGATAAAGACTATAGCTTGATTGCTTTTCTTGCATGAATTTTAATTCGTGGCGCGTTAAGTAAAACCGATTGCGCCAACTTCCAATTGTTGTTTTAACCTCAATAAACTTTTTATTTCCATTTACATCGAAAGAGTAAACATCGTACCCCTCACCCGGTTTAGCTATACGAACAAGTTTTGCATGTTCATGCATTCCAAGTTTTATAAGCTCCTTTGTTTCATGAGTTTTCACTAACTCTTCACCCGCGTCACCCAATTCTTTGTCAACTTTAGCTTTAGCTTCGTAATCAATCTCAGCCCCCTTGAAGTCAGATTTAGATTGCGGCATTTCGATGTAACCATCCTCAGGTATATTACGCCTTATCAACTCATTGGTGGGAATGGAAAGTTTATCACGATATCTTTCATAAACGAGCCAAACAAAGATGTTGCGCCAGATTTGTTGTTCTAAAACTTCGTTGGATACTTTGTCAATTACATCCGTTAATTGACTGTCAAGCCAGTTAGTAAGTTGTTCATTTGCTGTAAACCAATTCCACTCTTGGTCATCAGGAAGATGGAATCCATATTTTGATTTAAGTATATCAACTACATACCAGAATTTTCGATTGTCAACAGTTGAGCTTAGTTGTTCTGGTAAGCAGGCTGCAACCGCACGGTTAATCAGTAGCGGACGATTTGATATACTTTCATTTTCGTACCACCAATCAACCAATAGTTTGTAGGTTTGATTGTTGGGATTAGTTATTACGAGTTTTGCAACTGCTTTAAAATCAGGATCACCAATAATAGTCTTGAAATTATCACCTGATAGTACACTTTGACCGCGTGATGAGATTCCGTTACTATTTTCCTTTAACCACTTTGACATAAAAGCTTCATACGACCTGATGGCCTCTGGTAGCCTTAAATAAAGTTTCTGATTATCGATACGCAGATTTGGATTTTCGGCCAAGGCCTTTTGAAGTTCTTTTACATTGATCGCAAAATCGATGTAGATATCTCTCCACCCTCTTGCCCAACTATATTCATCGGCATTGATTAGTGTTTCGAAAAGGCGCGCGATTTGCCCCGGCTGCTTCTCCAATCTTTCTGTTTTAGCGAACTGCTTGTAGTTATTGTCATCTTGCCAAAACACACGACACTTCTCTGCTTCTGTAAAGCCGTAAAGTTCATCTTTCAGCTTTTTGAACTTACCTTTCTTTAACTTCTCAGCAACGATGTAAAAGCCATCACCATGGTCATTTTTAGATGCATCTTTATAGATGGCCATTGAGCTAAGTAGCGGTCTTTTCTCGTTGTCTTCAAATTCTGAAACCTCGCTTAGAAGTTTGGTAAACTGAGCCCTACCGAACTCTGACTTTAAATTGATGTCGAGTCCACAATCTTTTACGATCTCACTGTAAAACGCAAACTTTTCTTTATGGCGCGCAATGTCTATTAAATAATGCCTTACTTTTTCGTTCATAGCCCCATCAAAGAAGTTGTCTTACATATATCATATTAATGGTCACCTAATACAACAAAGAGAGCTTAACTTGGTGTTTACAATTTAGATGAATCTATTTTAGTCAATTGTTGCTCGTCATTTAGTAAGCCGAAGATTCTCCCATCAGTCGAGTGGTTCACTGTACCAAAGTAAGTGGCCTCATAAATTTTGCTGCGCTCGTTTAGAGTAAATTTTAGATTATTTGGTTTGGCTGCTTCACTGTTAGCTTTAATTCGAATAAGCACTTGTACTCTCTCGTTGATAAAATCTGGATTATAGCTATACTCCAGAATTGCTCTAAAGTCTTGTTTCACAATCAGGCGGATGATCGCTTTAGGAAATGCGATGAGATAAGCGGTAAAGTTTTGTTTGTGCTGAGTAATGAAAATTTTCCCAAATGCTTCATTGGTATCGACAGTTGCAACCATATCACCCTCCATGTAAAGAGTATATCCTCTTTTAGCGA
>JAHEZH010000107.1 GCA_023251155.1 Flammeovirgaceae bacterium
GAAACACCAAACGAAAAGGCATAACGGTAAACGATACATCGATACTGGCTGAAAAATACGATGACCACCAGCACGAAGAAGAGCATAGCATCACCATTCTGTATCAGGCCATACAGCAATTACCGGAAGCCGACCGCTTAATCATCAGCATGGTACTGCAGGAAATTCCGTATGATCAGATTGCCGAAGCCATGGGCATGCAGGAAGGAAACTTACGCGTAAAAATACATCGTATAAAAAAACAATTGGCTTCGATACACACAGCATTACAAGATCAATAACGCTATGACAGAGTTCGATCAGTTACAGAAAATCTGGAAATCGCAGAAGCCCGCATATCAACTGCCCGGTGCAGAAACCTTGCGTAATAAAAAACAGACTTCGAAAGACAGGCTTCTTCGCCAACTTACTTTTTCAGCCTTAACATTTGTACTTGTTGCTTGCATAACCAGCGCACTACAAGATTTATCTCTCACCTTTACAGGACACCTGGCTCTGGCAGGGCTTGCTGTGCTTTGCCTTATGCAAGCATCGGTACAGGGATATTCTGCATTGGCTCTCTATCGTATTGATGAACTTCAGCATCCGGCACAGCATGTGAAGGCGTGGGAAAATTACTACCATGTCAGAAAAAAAATGATCGCCACCAGTGGCCCCATTTATTTTATTTTCTTTAATCTATTGATGGGATTATTCTTTGCAGATACCCTGGCGGGCTACAATAGCAGCACCATTGCTGTCATCATTATTTTATACATCAGTTGGATCATTCTTGCCTGGTTTATTATCCGCAGAAAAATACAAGCTCGCGAATACGACCGAATTCAATCGGCCATCGACAACCTGAAAAAATTAGATAGAGATTTTAACAATTGATTGCTTCTGACCATGAATCACCTTATGAGTGCTTGCCGGGTTTGGCTTAAGCTGCTGCAAAATAACCGGAGCGTGACAATAATCCTGACAGGTATCACCACCTTGATTCTCGCTATTGCCTGGCAGCAATTCAAAATGATACATGCGTTGGGCTATCTGGCAGCAATGCTACTTGTCGCACTGATCGTGGAAATAGTTTACCAGCGTTATCCCCTGGCGACCACCTCATGGTTAATTCAAAACAATAAACAAGAAATAAGTATTTTAATAATGGTTATCGCCATGCAGTGGATAGCCACCCTGGGCCGGTTTGTTTGGGTGGCCGATTGGAATCATGCGGAGACCCCCATAAGGCTCACGTTGTTCATAATGATGATCCTTTTTATCTATCCCGTTTTCTTGCTTATCTACTATTTCGCGATAGCTCGTTACAAACCCGTCCAACTCGGCTTATCAATCAATAAAAGTATGTGGATCAGTCTGCCGGTTATTGCGGTGATTGCAGCTTTCTCTTTCCTGGTAGCTCCTGAGTCGATTCGATTTGCCACGCTTTATGAAAGTCATGGGTTACTGCAATTGATTCTGCTGGGATTCCTCACCGCCGCATTACCTGAAGAATTTATACGCTTGCTTCTACAAACTCGATTAGCAAAAGTATTTCGTAACAATGCCTGGAGTTGGTTAATCACTGGCCTGCTTTGGGCGGCCATTCACATCCCCAATTTTCATCAAACATCCAATTGGCAAAATGCTACCGTCACAGCATTGGCTATTCTTCCCATCGGGCTACTGTGGGGTTACTCCACACATCGCTTCAAAAGCATATGGCCATCGGTAATTATTCATGGCACAAATTTGTGGGGATTACATAGCCTATTTTAAGGGCTTATTTTACGACATCCATTAATAATAGTCTGGTAATTTACCGACTCGCTCATTTGTCTCTCATTTAATGGTGGTTAAAAATACCTCCATACCTAGGGTAACGTATTAGATAAACGATTCTGGTATTCGTACATTTTTTATACTTTTATCATTTATATACCCTATTACATGTTCTTCAACAAGATCAAACAAAGAGAGTCAGGCATATTACTTTACGGTATCACCCCGCCCAAGGCGACCATGCCATTGGAGAAAGTGCAATCCGCAGCAGACAAAAGTCTCGACTTGCTTTGCGCGATGGACATCGATGCACTCATTGTATATGATGTACAGGACGAATCAGCCCGAACCAACGAAGAGCGCCCCTTCCCTTTCTCCAGCGCCCTTGATCCATTTGAGTACACCAGCCGCTACCTGCAGCGGTTAACCATTCCTAAAATCATTTATCGCCCTGCAGGCAAGTTCAGCAAAGAAGAGCTTACGCAATGGCTTCACCAGTTAAGCACGAATAACTTCTACCCTGTATTTGTAGGCTTACCTTCCCCTGACTTTGTCGTAAAAACAAGTTTAAAGGAAGCATACGACATCTGGCGTACCCACCATGAACATCATTCTGTGATCGGTGCCGTGACCATACCCGAGCGCCATGCCCTCTTGAAAGATGAAGATGTACGCATGATGGATAAAGTAAGCAGCGGGGTATCGTATTTCATATCGCAATGTATTTTCAATGTAGACTACACAAAACAGACGTTACAGGCATTGGTTGACAACTGCCAATCGTGTCAGAAAGAATTACCTACGGTGATCTTTACGCTGACCATCTGCGGTTCCGCCAAAACACTGGACTTCATGGAGTGGCTGGGCATACACGTACCCGATGACATCAAAGCAGAGCTGAAAGTAATTGAAAATCCGGCGGCCCGTTCCGTAGAAATTGCCACGGCCATCGCCAACGACCTGATCAGCTACTGTCAGCAAAACCAGATCCCGTTCGGCTTCAACATTGAGAGTGTAGCGGTGCGCAGAGAGGAGGTAGAGGCTTCCATCGAATTATTGAAGACGGTGGATCAATTGCTCAAGATCAATGGGCTACGTACTGCGGCGAAGAAAGAAGGTGCGACCTTAACTACTGGCCGTTTATAATCATCTCATTGGATCTCATGTCCTATTATCGTTACTAATAGATTATAGTCCCCTGCCAACTCCGGATTTTTTTAATCTAAATTTTTAACTACAACCATTATCGTATCCTAAAGCCCCTTTAGAAAAGCGAAACTAACTGGCACCTGTACATTCACTTCTTTACTTTCATCTTCAATGTAATAGTTTTCAATAGCGGAGTATTTTACTGCTGCTTTAATTACGGCCGCCACATCGATCTGGCCCGTACCAAGTGCAACGTCATTCTCTACAGGTGTGGCACCTGAGAAGTCGCCCTTCACCCCTTTGCGCAAGTCCTTCACGTGCATGAGTTTGATACGCGGGCCATACTTCTTCAGCAAGGCAACAGGGTCTTTGCCGGGATGCGCTACCCAAAGTATGTCCATCTCAAAGCTCACGTAATCCGGATTGGTATTGGCTACCAGGTAATCGAACAGCGTGCCTTTCTCATAGTCAACAAATTCGTAGCCATGGTTGTGATAGCAGAACGTAAGATGGTATTGCTCTTTCAATTGCTTACCTGCTTTATTAAAATCATCGGCCGCTTTCTTTGCCATCTCCACCGTAAAAGGAATCGTATTATCATGAGGTATCCAGGCTACGCGCACAAATGAAGCTCCTAATGCTTTGGCATTTTCCGCCACCTGGGTGGTCTTGCCCAGCAGGTCGTCATAGTTAGTACCGAAGGAAGTACATTTCATGCCCCGCTCATCCAGCATTGCTTTAATATCCGCAGCCCTTCGGCCAAACAGGTTACTGAATTCAATATTCGTGAAGCCCATCCGTTTCACACTGTCCAGTGTCAGTGCTACATCTTTCTGAAAGCTGTTCCGGAAGGTGTACGACACTACTCCGGGGGTTTCTTTCAATGCTTTGCCGAACCGCTGTGCCTGTGCCGTTACCAACACCACAAACCATAAAATGATACAAACGGCTTTCGTTTTCATAAGAGTCTTTATTTTTTTACAAATCAGTTTTTAATCGAATCACCGTCAGTGGTTACCGGGAACGCTTAATTCATAGACGTATAAACCGGCTGATCACCTTACAGTTTGGTTTATCCAGTTGCCACACTCTGAAAGTGGAGGTGAACTTAGATTATGCTACTGTTTTCTGCAAACGTTGTCTGTTATTAAATCAGAGGAAAATCAAACATCATGCGGATATCGAAAGACTTTTATTCATTTCCGTACAAAATAATAGCGCAAACGATTTTTCATTAATAAAAACAGGTTTCCTTACAACTTTGGCTGTATAAGCAACATCCCTCTTACATTTGAATATCAATTGAGAAAAATATGAGACCAACATCCCTTTTTATAGCCGCCCTTTTTGTTGTAAGTGCTTCACTATCAGCTTTCGCTGTAGAAAACCCGGCACCAGCAAAAAACCTGGAAGTAGTTTCAGTTAAAGGAACGGAAGTATTCAAAGTGATTTATCAGGCTCCACGCGCTGGTAAAGTAAAATTGAATATCTACAACACCGAATCAGAACTGGTGTTCTCTGAGTCATTCAAAAATACCGAAAGCTTTGTCGTACCGGTAAGCTTCGCTGCCTTGACGACAGGTGAATATACCGTTGAACTGATTGATCGTAACGGCAAGAAAGTGGAAAAAATTCAGCTGAACAGAGCCGCAACCAAAAAAGCGACTTCACTGCACGCTGTAGAATAAGTTAAGTTTGTTTGGAATTAAGTGTGTTAAAAAGGTCTGCGGAAACGTAGACCTTTTTTTATTGGTTTTACCACGGAGGCGCTGAATCACAAACACTGTACGAATAGACCATTTTGCTTATCCGATCTCCATCCGGTTGATCAGTATTTCCTGTTCCAGCCCCTTCTTCAGTCGCCATAGAAAATGGACAAGTTCTTTCAGTTCAGGGCAACTCTCTAATTCATTCTTGTTAACTAAGCTTGCCTGCTTTTCGAATAGCTTTTTACTTCCGTGCCTGAAGATCAGCATCTCAATAGTATCGGGTATCAGAAATGAACATCGGTGTGCCCCAATCTTATTTCTGAATTGCGAGACATAAATTTTCAATCCGGCAGGGTCAAAATCGCCAAAGTGAACATAAGCATTACTTATCGTGTCCAGCCAAAGTGCCAGACTGTTACTGTTCTGATAGCGCCAGACAAACACGGGTTGTATATTTTCGAATAAGTAACGCTGCCGGGCAATCTGTTTAAAATTTTCATGGTTCTCAACACCAACCACTGTTACTTCCGCGGGTAAAACAAAATTTCTGAAGTCGTGAATAAACACAAAGCTTCCACTCACAGGATTAAGGGGTACAGGTTTTCCATTTAATACACCTTCTATTTCTTCATACGTATGAATGAGAAAACCTTCCAACACGTTGAATGAACCAAATTTGGAATCGGAAGTTGCACGGACGGCATCACTCCGTTCTTTGCTTTCTTGCTCGAGGTAGTTAACATACGCTTCAAGAGAAGGAATATCAAACTGCTGATGAAGCTGATCGGTCAGTTTTACTTTATCGGTACAGTAATACTTTTTACGCTGATGGCCGATCGGTCGGTAATCAAGTACTCCTGTGTCTTTGAATTTTTCCAACAGGAATTTTGAATTACCTCCACCAAAGTCGCCCTCATTGAGTTCCTGCCCCTCAGTAAGAGCAAGCAACGCTTTAGCAAACCGGAGACTTATTTTCATAAAACATCGTTCTCAGCCAATAGCCTGTATCGGATAGCCTGTTGCCTAACCTAAGGCTCAATACTCATCGTCAGCAACGGGATTACTTTCACATAACCGTGCTGGTCTTTTCTGAACTTGTAGGTATAGTTATAATGCGTTTCCAGCTTGCTTTCGTTTGGCAATCCATTAATCAAACAGATGTTGCGCTCTTCGGCAAAGTTGATCAGTTCCTTCAGATAAGGTGCGGAAATCTGCCCCACTTCATCGATGATACAATGTACGGAGAAATTACGCGCTGTCTTCTCGGTGGATTCTTTGATGAACACATTCAGCAACGTGATATAGATCACTGCTTTGACCAGCATATCCGTTCCTGTTGATCCCACTTTGTCAATCTTCTCGATCCAGCCGGTATCGTTCTTACCTTCTTTGATGCGGAAACGTAACTCAAACAAATCCTGCACGCGTATCTCTTCGTATTTCTCTTCCGTGATGGTGCGTTGCAAGTCGTTCAATAACTCAACGGATTTCTTGTCAATCTCCGCTTTGGCCTTATTTGCCTGGTTAAACAAGTTGGCTTCACCATAGAGGAATGGGTTCTGTTCGCGGAAGTCGGAGATGCGCTGTAGTTTACGCAACACTTTATTCTCACTGTCTTCCGATTTCAGCTTGATGTATTCTATCAACCGCGAGCTTTCGAAAGAGGCTTTGCTGAAGTCGGCCTCCATCTTGTTAATCATTTTATCAATACGCCCTTTGTGCTCGATCAGGGCTTTCATCTTGCTGGAGATGGCATCGATCAACATACCATGGCTCTTGGCCACTTCAGCAATGGATGTCTGTATTTTATTCTCATTGTAGAAATCCTGCAGGTAGGAAGCAAAGCGCTCGTACTCGGCCTCTCCTGCCTGGTTGTTGATCTTAAAATTCAGGTGGTTATCCGGACGGAATCTTCCGGCAAACTCACTGATGTTGCCTCTGAATTTCTCAAATTGGTTGTGGTACTCGGTATCGTTTGCCAGGAGCTGCGAACACAACCCTACGATACCCGCCTCGGAATGTTCCATGGGCGCAGGCTCAATAATATGACGCAGACGATCAAACAATGCACGGTCTCTGAAGTGACGCTCAAAGTGCTCTAACCCTTCTGTGTACTTCTTGAATGATTCATTCAACTGGCGGGCTTCCTGTTCCAACTGTTGTCTCCTCTTATCAAAAACCTGCCTTTCCGCAGCAAACTCTCTTTCCGATTGCTTCAGTAAATCTTCCAGCTTATCGCGCTCTTTCCGGAAGTCGTCCATGCGGTCGAATAACTCCCGTTTATCTTTACGGTAGTCGTTGATTAATTCCGAGAACTTCTCCAGTTCATTTAACTGGATCTTCACCTGATCGATCTCCGACTTTAATTTTTTAATGCGCGTATCATCAATGCCTTTCGTCTTCAATACTTTTGATTTCTCCTTCTGAAGCCGGCCCTTGCGTTCTTCATGTTCCGCCAGTTTGTCTTCCTTCAGATCGTGCAGCTTCTTTGTCTCGTCATCAAAGTTCTTCTTTGCCTGGGCGAGTTTTTCGTTGAAGTTCTTATCCAGCTTATCGGTTTCCTTCTTCAACACAGCTTGCAGTTCGCTGATAGTCTGCCGTAATGCTTCTGACTTTTTCTTCAAGTCGTCCTGCACAGCATATACTTCCAGTAAATCTTTCTCGCGCTGTGCTTCACCTTTGCTGGCCCACTCATGCAAATCCAGATTGTATTTCTTTTCCTTCTCATCGTCCTGGCCGCCTTCGTATTCCAGCTGGGCAATTTCGTTTTTCAGCTGGGCCGTCTTTTTACTGATCGAGGCCAGCTTCGCCTGCTCTTCATTTGCCTGGGCTTCACGAAAATCAAGGAATGCCTGGTTCAGTTCAGCAATGCGCTCCAGGTGTTCATTCTTCTCCTGCTCGTATTCTTCCAACGACTTGGAAAACACTTTCACATGAGTGAGATCCAACTGTATGCCATAAAGTGTATCCAGGTTCTTCTTCATCAGTTTCGGATTTAACTCCTTACTAAAAAGAATGTCTTCATTCACTACTTTACCGATTGTGCTGTACCAATCGGGATAGTGCTCCTGCAAATAACCGAACAAGGCCTGCTGATGTACCGATAACTTGGCTTCAATGGCTTTTACTTTCTCTTCGATAACCGTAAGTTCTTCTTTATTCCTGGCCACATACTGTTCGGAGGTAATTTTATTCTTCTCCCGCACGTGATCCCCTTCTCTCCGCAGCGATTCAATCTGGCCGTTCTTTACATTGTAGGCCGAAGTACGTTCGGTCTTTCTTCTTCGTATGTCTTCCAGGTTTTCTTTCAGCAGCGAAGTCTCTTTCTCAAAGTATTTCCTGGTGCGAAACTCCTTCTCCTTAAAAGCCGCATCTTTATTCTCCAGTTCATACTGATTGAGTTGCGTACGGTGCTTCTCCGTTTCATGGCGATGACGGTCCTTGAGTTCTGATTCTTCCTTGCGATAACTTTCGCGCAGCGTATTTCTATCCTCCTGGAATTTGGTGTCCAGTTGCAATCCTTGCGCTTTCAATACGTTCTCAAACTCTCTGCGTTCGTTCTCTAATGCATCGAACAAGGTTTTGAACTGTTGTTCTACATCGCTGAAGCCGGCCGTCAGGGTGGCATACTCGGTTTCGCGTGCCTGCAGGTTAAGTGTGAGTTGTGTTTTCTCTTCGGCTTTCTTTAGTAAGTCGGCAATACCTTTGTCTTCGTATTCCTTCTGCTTCTTGTCGGCCTCTCTGATCTTTGATTTAAGCGCACCGATTTCCTGGTTGGCTTCCTTGTTCTTTTCTTTCTGCGCTTCTTCCTGTTCACGGAAAGCCGTTGCCAGGGCTTCGATCTCGCTTCGCTTCTCTCCTACCTGCTGCCCCAATGTCTCCTTCTGCTCTGCGGCATACTTCAATGCTCCACCCAGCTCCACCGCAAGTGAACGTTGTTTGGTTTTCAGATTTCTGATCTGGGCAAAGTTGTCTTTGATCAGATCACCCCGCTGTGCATTTTCTTTGCGGAAGAAGGTCTCAATATCCTGATAGCGTTCCGTAAACTGGCGCAGTTGCCGCTCTACGGTTTTCAGTTCAATGTTCGTGTGCTTGGTAGTGATGGAGTTGGCGATACATTCTTTCACAAACTCCGAACGGATCACAGACTCCGAACTTAAAAAGATGGAAGTAATGGCCAGCGGTATATTGTGGTAATTACTGTTACCTTTCATTAAGGCAAACTTTTTGTACTTCTTATCAGGATCCGCCCCATAAATGATATTACGATAGCGCTCAAAGGTTTCTACCTGATCGCTGTAATTGATGTGCTGCTCGTTTAGTTTCGTCAGCACCGCCTTGGGGATTAAGGCTGTATTGTCTTCCAGGTATTGATCCTTGTTAAACGCTGCTTCTACAAAGCGATAAAAGATCTTACTATTGCGATAGACCATCACATGAAATAGCCCATCCTCGGTAGCAACCTCATAAATAATGTACGAGTTCGGATACTGAAAGTAGTAATCTTCAAACGACTTCTGTGAAGTAGAAATACCAAGGCCACGCGTATTGGCACTATAGAAAAAAAGAATGGCACGCTGCAAGGTAGTTTTACCCATGTTGTTGGTACCTACAAAGCACGTATTCCCTGCAATCTCTATGCTGGCATAGTCGGTATTGGCAATATTGATAAATATAATCCTATTGAGGATTCGTCTGTTCTCCATCATCTTCAATTGTTATTAACGAGATCACTTCTTCCAGGTAATGAATGGCATCCATCACTTTGTATGTATCTTCGTCTTCCTGTTCAAAAAATCCACCTGTCGTTAAATCACCCGCTATCTCGGCTACCTTATCGACCATTTTTTCTTTCCGCGACAGCGCAAAGAGTTTTTGTTTTAATCGTTCATTGCTGAAGCACTCTTCGGCTATCTGTGTTACACGATAGCGCGTACCCACCACCGGTTTGGTGTCCATCGATGAAAAGAAATCCATGACATCAATGTAATAAGCAAACTGTTCCAGCTTCTTTTCCATCAGCGTATTGGTTTCCTCCTGCTGGCTGAAGTAATAATAATTATGACCGCGTTCCAGGTAATATCCGGTATGACTGAAAAACTCTTTCAGCAGTTCAAAATTATTCTCGTACGTAATCACATCGTATAGCTTCCCCTTGCTACCGTTGGAGCTGATGAAGTTTCCTTTGCTCAGGATACTGAATATCTCAGGCGTTTGTTTCGGTACGTTCACGCTTATGCTTTAGGTATAACACTTTTTCTTCTCTTCTTCTTTGGTTCGGTGTCAACAGGTAAGTCCACTGCCGACAGACCATTTTCCACAACGGCTTCTTCCTTATGGTCAGCGATTGCCTGTTGGCGGCCGGCTTTCTTACTGTCTTCCGCAGGCGGTTGACTCTCGACACCCGCATTCTTCGCCGGATGGATAATGGCATAACCTACCCGCTGTTTTTGTTTTCTGGCATTGACAAAATCCATCTTACCAAACTTATCGGTGTACGACAATTTGTTATCATAATCAATGCAGATGCCCACATACAGGGAAATTCGTTTTTCCAGGCTCAGTTCGCCTACCTGTTCGGGAAACTTGTATTTCAGCACAAACTGAAACAGATCGCTGTTGGCAAGCATAAACTTGTCGACCAGCCCGGCAATGTTCAGACTGGATGACTCTTCGCGATTGAGATCATCGAATCCGGACTCCATCTTACCTGCCGGCTTGCGGAACGTATTGCGCAACAGATGCAGACGCTGTGCTACTTTCTGCGTCAGCATATAGCCATGATCGGAATGCAGAAAGTCGAGCGAGATCCTGCCTTTCAATGCGGCACGTGTTTTATTGAACATCAGCGCATGTACACTGGCTACGACATCGACAAAGTTGGTTTTGTACTTCAACTCTTCATAGTCTTTCAACTCCTTCAGGCGCTGTATCTTTCTGTAAATGGCCGCCTGGTACTGAATCTTGTTAATGTAGTCGATGATCTGCGATTGAATCTCATTCAGGTAATCGCGATTGCGCACCAGCGTATAACGCAGATCCAGTACAATGGAACTGAGTTCCGCATCGATCACCGTATTGAAAAATCCCTGCGCTTCGGAGATGATCTGTTCTGATTCCTTGATCAGGTTAATGATATCATCCCGTTTACGCTTGTACTTATCGAGTTCCTGTAGCTTGATGACGTAGTTGTCCTGGTTTTTATACGTATCATCAATGTTCTTGTGCAGCTTCATCACTTCACGGGAAGTGGTGGAGTTGATCTTCTTCAGCGATCGCTTTATACTCCGTAAAAACTTGGGATTGCTATCAATGCGATAGTACTTCAGGTTTTCGCTCAGCGATTGAATGTTATCATTGATGAAGCTGGTCGTTACTTCACCGATCTCCAGGAATTCTTCGATGAACGTAGTGATGCGGTCATCCAGCCCGATGATGTTATTGTTCTCATGAATGATCTCATACATCACCAGTTTTTCCAGCTTTTCGTCGGTCATATCGGCCCGCGCCAGTATTTCAGACTTGTTAATGGAGTCTTTATTGCCAAAAAGCATCTCTATGACCTCCCTGTTCTGGTACAGAAGGTTAACTAAGTCTCTGATGTTTAATGGATTCCTCACGAACTGGCTCTACAAAAGGGGCTCAACTTAGCAGAAATTTTATACACATTCATCCACAACCTACCCACGAAGGGCATTAATTAAAGAGGGGCATAATTTTCCCCTGATTGAGAATTAATCATAGCTTTACTTTTAATATCTGTCAAAATCGACATCAACATGGTGGTAATTAACAGTTTCGCTGAATTTGAGCAATTTGTAGGTAAGGAAATGGGCACTTCAGAATACCTGAAGATCACCCAGGAGCAGATCAATAAATTCGCTGACGCCACGCTCGACCACCAATGGATTCACACCGATCCGAAAAGAGCGGAAACGGAAAGCCCCTTCAAGACCACCATCGCGCACGGCTATCTTACCTTGTCGGTAGTACCTTACCTGTGGGAACAGATCGCCCAGATCAACAACATCAAAATGCTGATCAACTATGGTATAGAAAGTCTGAAGTTTAATCAGGCGGTGATGGTGAACAGCGAAGTGCGACTGAAAGTGTTTTTGAAATCAATTGTGAACCTGCGCGGAGTAAGTAAAGCGGAGCTGAACATTGAACTGGAAATAAAAGATAGCAAGAAGCCGGCCTTTACGGCAACCCTGATCTTCCTGTATCATTTCAAATAATCACCACCGCTTCACAGTGCCTTTCGGCTGAGGACTATGCTCAGAGAATAAGATGAAAACGCTTTTCGTATTTGCACTTTTAGGGTGTGCACTTCCGCTTCGCGCACAAGAACACAAAGCAATCACTGACAGTGCATCCCGTCATCATTTTCGCGACATTATTTATGCCCATCGCGACCGGAGTTATATTACTGCAGGTGGCGGATTGGGTAATGTAGAACCGCTGATGTTTGAAGCTCGCCTGTCACCCGGATTTGTGATGGCCCTGCGAAATAAAAACAGGGGTCTGCTCCTTAACCCGCAGGTGGTCGCACGCATGGATCATAAACGGTCCTTCCCGATCAACTCGCCCAGCTACAAAGCCAATTTGTTTTACTATCAGGGCATTGACCTCAAGGAGAAGTCCTTCCTGAAGAAGCTCTTCTATGACGAAGCGCTCTGGTATGCTTCGATCAATCATTACAGCAATGGTGGTGATGGATCGTTCTACGTCGGATCATCTGACAAAATAGTAAACCTGGAGGACGGAAGTTTTTCAACCGACTATGCCACATTGGGATTCAGTTCGTATAGGGTAAAGAAAAAAGAAGATGGACTAACCGCTTTCCGTCTGGCAAAGGCAGGCACCGAATTTCATTTTCCCAACTCCACCACCGAAAACATGCTGAGCGTATTTGGCCGTTATCGCTTTTCACTGACGTGGAAGTCAGCCGGGCTATGGGATGATCAATCGGCCACCTGGTTAAAGAAATGGCGGCAGCATTCGGGAATAGAAGTGCAAACCGGATGGATTGCCGGCCGGATCTTACAGGTAAGTTCCGGCAATATCAACAAGCGCTGGATGCTGGACATCAGCTATCACTACTACCCCTCGTGGTTCAATGAGATCTCCTTTTTTATACGCTTCTATCGCGGTCAGGATTATTACAATATCTATTTCGTGAATACCATTCACATCGTGAATTTTGGAATCAATACTAACCTGATGAATCCGGCACAGGTAGTAAAAAACATTGGGAAGAAGCGATAAGTTGTAGGCCTTCCAGCCCAACAGAACAGACCCTTTCCCAGCACAGCTGAAAAAAGCATTCCTGAAAAGAGATGGGTGTGCTCCATTACTTTTCGGTGATAAAAATTCGGGCAAAAGGGAGTTTGTCTTCGCTTACGCCTCGCTGAACATGTCCTTCTCGCTGGCATTACTTTTTTACCTGAGTAAGCACTCACTATCACATGAAAAAATTCATCCTCCTCTACCTTTTACTTGTCGCTCTGGCGGTTCATGGCCAGGAATTAAAAACACACAAAGACAGCGTGGCCCATAAGCGCTTCCTAACGCTGACCAATACCCTAAGGGAACAGAGTTACGTCACCTTCTTTCAAGGCATTGGCAATTTGGAGCCACTGCTTTTCGAAGCACGACTTTCTCCCAGTTTTTTCCTTTCCAACCGGCAACGCAACTGGGCATTGATGCTAAACCCGCAGGTGATTGTGCGGATGCAGCGCAAGCCTTCCTTTCCGATCAATTCGCCCAGCTATAAAGTGAACCTCACTTATTTTTATGGTCTGAATAAAAAAGTCATTTATGATCACGCCCTTTTATTTGCTTCACTTAATCATCATTCGAACGGGGAAGCAGGTGAGTACTATCTGAGTGACACCACGGCGAATACAGTGAATATTGATAACGGTAGTTTCTCTACTGATTTTATGGCCTTCGGCTTTTCTTCCTTCAAGGTAAAAAGCAAACCGAAAAACATGGATGCCTTTCAATCCATCAAAGCCTTCATTGAGATACATCCCAAGTTCAGTTCTACGACTGAAATACAAAATCGCTATGGCAACTATCGCTTTTATGCTTCGTGGGCAGCCGGGGGTCCGTGGAATCCCGCTGATAAAACATGGCTGAACCGATGGATGCAACACTCGGGGTTGGAAATACAAAGCGGCTGGATCGCCGGGAAAATGCTGGGCAACAGTGAGATTGATGCACGTAAAAGATGGGTCATTGATATCAAGTACAATTATTATCCCGACTGGTTCGATGAAGTGGCCTTCTTTGTACGCTATTATCGGGGGCAGGATTACTATAATATCTACTTCATGAATACGATCTATGTCATCAGCTTCGGGCTCACATCCAACATCATGAACCTGAAGCAGACTGTAAAAACACTGGGACGTTAAATCAATTCTTATTGTAATACCTACTCGCGCCAAGTGATATAGGTAAGCCAATACAGATCATTAATATAAACATACCTGTCACTGCTTTCACGATAGAGATGGGAGCATCCGAAACCATGCCTGCTATTCTCAAGATCACCTGGTTCATTAGTATCCAGACAAACGCACCGTACAAAATACCGACGAGCACTTTATTGTAGTGAAGAAATGTAAGTTGAGGATAAGCAAGAAAGAAAAGTATTGTCCATGAATAGGCAATGCCATAGTGAATAAGTAATCCTGCCATGGCGGTGATTGTTCCCCCGGCAAAGGCCTCTTTACCCCATGCGCCACTGGCCACATAATGCAAAACAAAAACGGGAGTAAGGCCCGAAGTGAAATAAGCACTGATGCATGCACCGGTAATGTCCATGGTTCCGGCAATCAGGCCGGTAATTAAAATAGCAGAAACGAGATTGGTCTTAACAACGCCTGACATACGATACTGATTAGCGAAGTGAAGGTACAAACGAAGTGATTAGCGCGATGTAACGCAGATCAGGGTATTTTACGGAATAGCGAAATCCGCTCAGTCCTTTCTGCAACAATCAAATCTCAATTATCCATCCAGTTCAGCGGCAGCCAGCTGATCAATCATAACATACCCCCGGGAAATGCGCTGTGCAATGGTTGCTGGTATTTGTTCGGTCACTGTATGGGTTAACATCTTCTTCACTATCGCCGTCTTCTTTTCTCCGTTCGCCATGACAATAGGAAGTTTTGCCTCCGCAAGATGACGAAGGCCCAATGTGATTCCGTTGCCTAATGCAGTCGCTGTAGTAAAGTACTTTTGACCAGTAGCTTTTGTTTCTTCTGCCAAAGCACCAATGTGAGCATACGAATCAAATGAAGTACCGGGTTCGTTCATACCGATGTGACCATTCGTACCTAGCCCGACCAGCATAACATCCAATCCGCCACGTAATGAAATGAAATCATTGACCCGCTTGCATTCCATGTCCAGATCAGCCACGGTGACATCAAAGTAGATCAATTGCTTCTCCCCGATCTGCAGGGGATCAAAGAAATCTTTCTTCAACATGGATAAGCATGAGCCTGAATCAGCAGGATCAATACCGATCCATTCATCGAGGCTAAGAAATACGCATTGACTTATATCCAGGGATTTGGATTTCACATCCTGCACCAGACATTCAAATACACCTACAGGCGTATGTCCTGAAGCAATACAGATCAATGCATCCCTTTTATTTTGAATATAATTTTTAATCAGGTCAGCGGTGGCGCGCGAAAGCTGCTGGTAGTCCGGATAAATTTTAAGCTCCATAAAAAAATCAGAGCGATCATCTTCAGGATAATCGCTCTGACAAAGAAATTACAATTTGAGGGAATCTCAACTATACCAGGGGTAAGTTTTTATTTAAAGATGGCTGACAATCTCTTTCACACTGGCCCGCTTGCGATAGTCAGGATCAAAATGGCGATAGGTAATTTTTCCTTTCTTATCAATCACATATACCGCTGGCACGGGAAGGTTCGCGCCATTGGCTGTGCCATTAGCCGCACTGAAATCAATACCGTAGGTTTTGTATTTTGTTATGGTCAAAGAATCTACCGCAAAGGCGACATCATAACTTTTCATGATCTTCAGCCCCTCGTCATACAGTATCGAATAAGTGGCTTTTGTTTTCTCTATTGTCTTTGCAATGTTCTCCGGTTTTTCCGGACTTACCGCCAGAACAATAGCGCCCTTGCCGGTGATCTGCTGTAATGAATCTTCCAATGTCTTCAATTCCTTGTTACAGAAAGGGCACCATTGCCCACGATAAAATACCAGCACTACCGACTTCTTCTCCAGCACCGATTTCAGGTGAATGGATTTCCCGGATTGATCTTTGGCGGTAAAGTCAGGAGCCCTATCATTTACTTTTAAACCACTGGGCTTCTGCTGCGCCAACAGCAACCCCATCTGCAATACGGTACATAAGGTGAATGAAATTATTTTCTTCATCGGATAAAATTTTTAACAAGGTACCTAAAAGCTCCACTATCGCGTGTCACACAGCTGACATTTCTGATCTGAATCCGCGCAGGGGTTGGATGCCTCGTTCAAATCTATTTATTGTCGGGAGGCAGACAAACCCGTCAGTTGATTGAATCAACAGGAGTAAACCAATCGTTATTTGCGTTAATAAGCCCAAACAAGAAATGATCTCTCCTTTTGAATACGTCATTGTTCTGATCTCCATCATTCTGGGGATGGGAATAACCCAAATTGTTTCCGGGTTGGCCAGCATTATTCATCGGTGGGAGAAAGTAAAAATCTACTGGCCACACCTGATCCTGGTCATTCTTGTATTTCTCATTCACATACAGGAATGGTGGGCGGCCTATGACATGCGTGATTATGCCTACTGGCGGCTTCCTACTTTTTTGTTTATCATTCTTTACCCCGTCAATTTATATATCCTTTCCCGAATCCTTTTTCCCATCAGCTGGAGAGGACCTGTGATCGATTTGAAAAAATTCTATTATCAGAATTATAAACGGATATTCCTGTTCACCATCACGCTGGATGTATTAGGTATTATCGACAACATCTTTCTTTCAGGTTATCAAATCAGCGAACAGATTGTTCAGTTTCTGGTATTGGCCATACTTGTTTTTGCCATAGGGCGAAGAAGCAGCCATGAGCTGCTTCATAAAATTATTGCTTCCGTGCTGATGATCATCTTTATCGTCACATTGATCCTGGCCTGGAATATTTTTCTTATACAAAGTCACTGACAACCAACTAATCGATTTACATCATGAAACACTTCACTCTTTTATTCTCATTCCTCCTCCTCATTACGACCAGTTTATCCGCACAGGTAGAACCGGTGGGGAAAGACAAAGTAGCTATTGGCGGCTACGATGTGGTGGCTTACTTCAACACCGGCAAAGCAACCAAAGGAAACGCCTCCATCAGTAGTACCAACAACGGCATCCTCTATTATTTCGCATCAGCAGAGAACAAGGATGCTTTTGTAAAAAATCCGGATGCGTATTTACCACAATATGATGGCTACTGTGCTTTGGCAGTAGGAGCACAAAACAAAAAAGTAAGCATCAATCCGGAAGCATTTAAAATCACCGATGGGAAGCTTTATTTGTTTTTCAATGGGGAACTTCCGCTAAGTCGCAAAAAATTCAATTCCATAGAGCCATGGAACAGGGATGAAGATGCACTGATCAAAAAAGCAGATGCCAATTGGCCGTCACTGAAGGCGAAAAAGAAATGAGGTAAGGGGCTTTCTTATTCGGTAAGCACTAAATCAATATTCGGTTTTCCGATGGATGAACTCCCCGGTGATGATGGAGTAGCCGCTATTCCATTTCAAAACAGGGTAGTTCATTCAATCTCTTTCGCTGTGGGATGAGAGACATTTACGGATCAACTCTTCCTGATCGTAACAATTGATCCGTGATGAGCAGGAGCTTACATCTACTTGACCGATGTGAAACTCCGCTAACCTTCAATGGGGATGGATTACAGCTAACTATTTATCGCTTTCAACGAACTACCCAAAAGAACAGGTCATTCAGTGAATGAATCATCAATCGGATCTGGTTGTTCAGGAGGTGTAACCGGATACTGTCGTTTATTCTTTTCATGGTATGAATAGATTACCAACACTACTCCAACGATCACAAAAGGAATACTCAATATCTGTCCCATGTTAATGGGAAGACTATCTTCAAAAAGCACCTGGTTCACTTTAACCATTTCATTGAAGAAACGCTGAGTGAAGAGAAGGATCATGAAGACTCCAAAAATGAAGCCCGTACCCAACTGGCTTCTGCGTTTCCAAAGCAGAAAGAGAATCACAAAAAGAATAAGGCAGAATACGGCTTCATATAATTGGGCCGGATGCCGAGGCAAGTCATCCACCTGAACAAAAATGAAAGCCCACGGCACATCGGTAGGTGTGCCTACCATCTCCGAGTTCATCAGGTTACCCATGCGAATGAAACTTCCGATCAAAGCGGTACCAATCGCGAGCCGATCGGCTATCCATAAAAAATTGACTTGATACACCTTGCAGTAGATGGCCATCGCGATGAAGATACCCAGGCCTGCACCATGACTGGCCAGCCCGGTGAGTCCCACAAATTGAAATTCGGGCTCCAGGCGAATCGGTAATACTTCAATGGGATGTTGCCAGTAATAGTCCAAATCGTAAAACAAAATATGGCCCAAACGGGCACCCAATAGGGTGCCGACCACCACATACAAAGTCAGCTTGTCCAGGTCTTTTACGGTAAGTCCTTCTTTCTTATAAATGTAGAGCATGACCTGGTAGCTCAGCAGTATTCCGGCTACCCAGAACAGGCCGTACCATCTTGGTATATCCAGTGAAGGGAAGACGGAAGGATTCACATCCCAGATTATGTGTGAGAGAACTAAATTCATTTGTTTCTTTGATTAACCCTGACAGCAAATAAGTAAAAGAGAATAAAGCACGGTATAACGTGCAAGCCTTTCCCATGAAAAGCGCATCGTTTCCTGCGTCTCGTTTTCGATGATGGTGAGGATATCTGCACCCGACAATTGATCGAAGTGGTTCATCGCTTTTACCTGGCTCCATGCCGGTCTAAATTTATCGAGGTTCATGCTGGCTGGTTTTATACATTTCTTTCAATCGTGACTTGATGCGATTCATGCGCGTACTGATGTTGGTGGTTGTGAACGAGAGAATATCAGCGATCTCCTTATGCGAATATCCCTCCAGGTAGAGTACAACTATTGCTTTATCTTTATCCTCTAACTGACTGATTACAAATAACAAATGCTGTATTTCATCATCTACGAATACAGGTACTGCCAATGAGTCATGTTCTGCTTCAGAGAGGGATAAGTAATTACTATGTTTTTTAGTATCGCGTTTATTGGACAGTAGTGTGTTAAATGCCACACGATAGATCCAGGTGCTTATTTTTGATTCATGGCGAAAGGCAGGCAACGATTTCCAAAGCTGTAAAATCACTTCCTGGCGCATATCTTCAAAGTCCGGTTTATTCACCACATACATCTTACAAACGCTGTTGATCAGCCCCTGGTACCGGGAGATGGTTTGCAGAAAGTACTTTTTCTGATCGGAAGTGGAATCCATGCGGCTCAATGCTATACTTATACCAATTAGTTGCAATTTCTTCATAATTATCACACGGGCAATCATTTATTTTTCATCACGCCATCCCAACTTGAAAACTACCTTTTCGTGACTATTTTAAATATGCGTACGGCTCACGTTCCTTCACCAATTCCTTTTTACCTTCGCCACAGGATATGTCATTGTTTATCACTTCACTTAATTCAGGCAGCAACGGAAATTGCTATTATATCGGCAATCACGAAGAGGCGGTGTTGGTGGATGGTGGCATCTCCTGCAGGGAGACGGAAAAGCGGCTGAACCGCCTTGGCCTTTCTATCAAAAAAGTGAAAGCCATTTTTGTGACTCATGAACATGGCGATCACATTCATGGTGTGCCTGCTCTTTCGCGGAAACACAATCTTCCCGTTTACATCACCCACAAAACGCGACAGTACATCAACCTGGATTTGAAAGAGCACCTCACCTTTAATTTCCAGGCGTACGAAACCATTAAGATCGGCAAACTGGAGATTACCGGATTTCCGAAGTTTCACGATGCCAACGACCCACACAGTTTTATTGTCGCCAGCGATAAAGTAAAGGTAGGCGTGTTTACCGATATTGGTCTGGCGTGCGACCATGTGATCACACATTTCAAACAATGCCATGCTGCGTTTCTCGAATCGAACTATGACGAGCAGATGTTGGAGATGGGGCGTTACCCGTATTCATTAAAGAATCGCATTCGCGGAGGTAAAGGACATTTGTCGAATAAGCAGGCAGTGGAGTTGGTGAAGCAGCATAAGCCGGCGTTCATGAGCCATCTTTTCCTCGCTCACTTATCGCGTGATAAT